>DATBYR010000001.1:0-2677 GCA_036513565.1 Methylocella sp.
CATCTGGCAATTCATGCGCGACAATTGGCTCTCGAACCGCGTCTTCAAATCCTACGACGACATCCTCGACCATTGCTGCTTCGCCTGGAATAAGCTCATCGACATGCCCTGGAAGATCATGTCCATCGGGGCCAGAGACTGAGTCTACCGGTCATGATCATCAAGACTTGGTATAATGCCGATGCGCCCCAGCCACGTCAAGCGGCACACCCACGATTACAGGCGCCCCGGTACGCTTTCGCTCCTGAGCCTGTCGAAGGATCGCCGCCCTCGACATTGCAGTCGGCAAGGTGATCCGGCGTTGCTTTCACCGCCATCGCGCCGTGGAGTTCCGCAAATTCCTCGACACGGTCGAAGCGAATATGCCGGCGCCCTGCGGGCGGGGCAAAATATCTGGCTTCCCTTGCGGGACCCTTGCCCGATTTGATTTTCTGTCCGACCGGCGGTATCGACGCCCAAAAGGCCGGAAACTATTTTGCGCTTGCCAATGTCGCTTGCGTCGGCGGCTCATGGATGGTCGGCGCCGGGGCTTATCGCGGCGCAGGATTTTGCCAAGGTCGAACAACTCGCGCGGAAAGCGTGCGCTCTTGGCGGCCGCCTTTGAGAGGGCAGGAAAATGGCCGCGACCGAGGAAGAAGCTGCCCGCCAAGCGATCATCGGCGCCTGTCTCAGCATGAACTATAACGGCATCAATCAAGGGACCGCCGGCAATATTTCGGTCCGTTGGGAAAATGGCCTGTTGATCACGCCATCCGGCCTGCCTTATGACGAAATGAAAATTGACGATATCGTCTTCATGAACATGGACGGGAGCTATGAGCACAGGCTTGCGGCCTCCTCGGAATGGCGTTTCCATCGCGATATTTTGCAAGAGCGCGTGGACGTTAACGCGGTCGTCCACGCGCACCCAGTTCATGCCACGGCCTTCGCGATTTGCGGCATGGAGGTACCAGCCGTGCACTATATGATTGCCGCCGCTGGCGGGCCGTCGATCCGTTGCGCCCCCTACGCGCCCTATGGCACCGAGGAATTGTCGCGGGCGGTGCTGAAAGCGCTGAGCGGACGCGCCTGCGCGCTGCTCGCCAACCACGGCATGGTTGCCACCGGACATGACCTCCGCGCGGCGATGTGGCTTGCCGTCGAAGTCGAAACGCTGTGCAAGCAATATGCGGTTGCGCTTCAGATCGGGACCCCGCGTGCGCTCGCAAACGACGAGATCGAAAGGACCATTGAAAAATTCAAGGAGTATGGCCTGCGGCCCGTCAAATCCCATGGAACCGAGGGGCACTGACCCCGCCATAGTCTTCGGCCGGTATTGTCGATGACACAAAGGGCCGTCACTTTCTGCGAAACGTCCAATCCAACAAAGCGGGACATCGATGAACCTCCGACGGTGCGGATCGCGGCACTCTCGGCGGATCAGGCGCCAACCGAGATTATCGGATGTCCACGTATGACAGAGCCATCAGAAGATATTCAGCAAATGTCCATCGGCATCGATGGTCGCAATGAGCTTGTGATAATGATAATGCAAGACAGCCTTCAACGCATAGGCTTGCAGCACAAACGGGTCGGGACGTCGCCGCATCACGTTGAAAAAGGCGCGCCGATAGTGGTGACGAAGATCGGCCGCCTCGACGGCGGTTTGCAGCTTGAAATAGACGAAGCCTGCGTAAAGCATCGCATGCGCATATTGAATGAACCGGCGGAATGGCCGGCTGCGCAAATAAGCGTCGCGGGCGGCGCTGGAGTTCAGACCGCCTTCGAGAAAGAGTGAATGCACACGGGCGAAATAGGCTTTCGGATCATAAAGTGCATGGAGCACCCGCAAATATCCTTCCCGCAAAGCGTCGCGGCCCATACCGAGGGGAATGACGTTCGTTCCGTACGGCGTCCGATCGGCGGGATCGAGCCGATTCTCACCGGCAAGCCTTTCATAAAGTGGTGTCTTGGGGATCGCGGAGAGCATGCCGACCGAGGTATGGATCACACGGGCTTGCTCGACGAAACGGATCTGCCGATCGAAAATGTCCAAGCCGTCATGGTCGAAACCGACGATCATACCACTAAAGACCTCGATCCCGTGCGCCTGGATGGCGTGTACCTTTTCTACCATGCTGCGCTCCTTACCGCGCAGGTTTTGCAGCTTACTCGTTTCACGCAACGATTCCTCGTTGGGCGTTTCAACGCCGACAAAGACCGAACGGATATTTGCCTCGTCCATGAGGCCCATGAGTTCTTCATCGTCTGCCACATCGAGCGAAGCCTCCGCAAAAAATGCCACCGAATAATCATGCGCCTTCTGCCAGGCGACGACTTCGCGGAGAATGTGTTTTATCGCCTTCTTGTTGCCGATCAGATTATCATCAACGATGAAGACGGCGGCGAGCCCACCTAAACGGCGAAGCAACTCAAGTTCGGCAATAATCTGGGGTATCGTCTTGAGGCGCGGACGACGACCGAAGGTTACGATGATGTCGCAAAACTCGCAGGTGAATGGGCAGCCGCGCGAGAACTGCACCGGAGCCATGACATAACGGTTCATCTTCAAAAGGTCGTAGCGAGGCGGCGGCACTTTACTCATGTCGGTGCGCTCCGCCTGCTCGTAGCGGCTAGCATGTTTCCGTTCGGCCCAATCGGCAAGAAATTGCGGCCAGGTCTCTTCGGCTTCCCCCAC
>DATBYR010000002.1:0-6167 GCA_036513565.1 Methylocella sp.
CTCGGCTTTTCCGCCAAACCGAAACACTTCCTGCCCGATCCGCCGCCGTGCCATGAAACCCTCCCTATCAGCATGGGCGAAACGGAATCATGGACAAAAAGCCATTGCAAGCACCGGCAAGGACTTGCGCACAGGTCTCGAGTTACATCAAGGAGGATTTCACCGCGCTTTGCCAAGACCGCGGGTTGACCTATATCCGCAACGCGAGGGCTGACCCTCCCTCGAAATGGTGGACACCTTTGATAAGCTTCTTTGGGAGCAGGAAGGTGTTTGACGGGTACAGCGCGTCGACAATTCACGGATGAGCTTAAGCGAGGGGCGGTGGCCGTTGAGCCAGATTGCCCGAGAGCTCACATCGCCCCTTCGAGCAGCAGAGCATCGGATTGTGACGCCGCATTTCCGGCCCGTTCAAGGCTTGCGGGCTGGGTGCGGGAACGGCTCTGGGAATTTTCGGTGCAGCCGCGTGTGCCATTGCCGCGTATGCTGGCGAGGACCATGATCGGGATAGTGCCGTCACTTCGACCGTGTCTTCGTTATCTTTATGGAAAACCCAGAGTTTGATAAGGAAATCGCCGAACTCAATTCGGCCGGTTCGGCATTACTGACCCCGTTAGTCACTCAGCTGGCGACGAGCTATGGCTCGAGACCTATTATTTCGGTGTCGCACATCCGAGCCTACCGAATTTGTCAACGGCGGAGTAAAACTAGGCCATCGGGGCGGAGCAAAACAAGGCCAGTTTGGCGTGGGCGTAACGCACGATGATCCGCGTCCGCCCCGGCGGAGATGGACGGGGTTTCGCAGCCGAGGCGGACGTGGCCTTATCGCTGATCGCTGCCATCAGGGGTTCAAAGATGAAGTTCGCTGTTATTGCATTGCCGTACAGTGTGGATACACATAAGGGCGCAGCTGCGGGTCCCGACGCGCTGTTGCGGGCGGGGCTAGCAGACTGGTTGCGTGAGCAAGGGCACGATGTGGTTGGTCCTGTCCACGTCAAATTAACCCCCGGCGAAGAGGCGGCCTATGGTGCCTGGAATAAATTCGCAAATCTTGGATACTGTTGAAAAGCCCGGAAAATGCTTCGCGCCGGTCGATAAGGTCTTGCGGGAAAGCCCTGAGGCCGGGGTGTATAATCAGACGATTTAGTGCGGGCGTATTTCAAAGCAGCGCGCTGCTTTCGCGCCGGCCGGTCTTGGCCTCGCTCGCTGGCGGCCTTGAACGCCGCCCGTTGAGGGTCGAGCGTCTGCCCGTCCGTGCTCACCCGCACAATGCCGAAAATCGCCCTCCCGGAAGGGAAGCAATGCAAAGTGGCTGCGAACTTGGTACTCACCGCGTTCGCTACCCCCCGTTTAATTCGATAATCGCCGGACAAAAAAGCACCCGCCGGGGAGGATTGGCGGGCGTTTCTGACCGGCGAGGGGGCGTAAGAGCGACATCCACCGGATGACAGCCTTGGCGAGGGTGAAGTTGCAGCTTTTTAAGGATTTTGGCAATGCCAATTCCTCGACACGGGGGCTCCTATGCACCCACGCCTGTGGCGTTCCCCACGTGGAACACTGGGCTATCCGAGGGACTGGGGCACGCTTGGTCTGGGGACAGCCCGGAAGGCTCACACACAGATCAGCATGGGCCCGATGCTTCACGGGAAATGCTGCGGTTCTTCTTGGGAGGCCCGGCGCAGCTGCCGACGAGTTGATTCGGCGAATTGCGGTACTGCGCTGAGTCCAATGCTCTTTCGGGAAAGTCCAATTGTGGCGCCAAACGTACGTGCCGGCACGGCTCGCTTCCGGCAGCTATCTGGGGCACTTCTTGCGGTTGGATTTGCCCGGGACGACGGGCCCGTAAACGAAAGCCGCCACGGCGCGATGCAGGCGCCGGGCGGAACGTCGGTGCCCCCTGAACAGGGGGCGCGGAGGAAGCGGTTTCGTGACAATCCAGTCCTGGCGATGCGGGTTAAGAAAGGCATCGCATCTCGCGTTAAGGAATTAATGCCATAACGGGAAGGGCAGACCCGCGACAAGGCGGCGGCTGCGGTCAGCGTCAGCGGTCGTCATGTTTCTGACGCGAAGAAAATCCAGAAAACGGCGCCCGAGCATCGATGGGCGCTTTTGCAGGACCATCTTCGCGAAAGATTGTGAGAGAGGGCAAAGCAATGATCCATTCATCGCGCCGGGATCGCAGGGCTAAGGCAATTGCCGAAGTGCTGGCAATGATCGCTGATGCTCACCGGCCACTAGCGCCGCATCGGCCGCGTAACCGACGCACCAAAGCAATGAAGTCAGCGGCCACTCGTGAGCAAGTCTACACGTTCCCAAGGCAGCAATCGACGCTGGATATCCCGAGGCCGGCGCCGCAGCGGTGATCTGCTTCGAATGGCCCAGAGAACGTTCTAGCTGGCTACATCCGATGGACGGATTACCAGGGTCGCGAGGCGCCGACGGCTATTCGGATCTTTCACCACAAGACCGGCGCGGTAGTCCTTCACCCGCTACAGGATGACGATGGCACTCTGTTCTACGGTGATGCCGAGGACGTTCTCGGCAACCTATCGCGCCGCGGCATTCCGATGATCTTGCACGAAACGCGTGAGAGAACCGACAAGGGCAAGCCGAAGCCGACCAAACTCTACTCGGCGAGTGGAATGGCGAAGTTAGTCCGGCGGCTCCGAGTGCTCGCGAAACTGCCTCCAACGTTCACTCTCGACGCGTGCCGCCACGGGGGCATGACCGAGCTTGAGGAAGCTGAACTCACGGACGGCCAGGGCCGGGCGCTTTCGGCGCACAAGAGCCGGGCTTATGAGGGCTACGCCAAGCGGACCATGGAGAGAGCGCTCGCTGCGACGCGCAAGCGTCACGCCCACCGGCTGGCCGGCATCCCGAACGATTCGGGATCAGAAATTCGGAACGGGAAGCAGCATGAGTTTCGGAACGACGGAAACACATCAACCAGCATAAGAAGATAGCGCTAAAATATCAATCTATTAGCTGGCTGATCACGCAGTCTCGCGCGAACCAGTCTCCGGGGCGCAATTCCCTGACGGCAGGGAAAAGTGCAGGGAAATCCGGTATTATGGCGCAACTGCCACAAGCGATTTAGCGAGCACGCCCCACATTTCAGTGTGGAATTTGACGTGAGATTGGCTGTGAGTCTACGGAAGCCTCTTTTTGGGGTACGGTCCCTAAAAGGAGAATTGTTGACGTGGAACTCTTCAAGAAACACTGGCGCGCAGTTCTGGGCGGTGTGGCAATCCTGCCAAGCATTTGGCGAGGGCTGGTATGGCTGTTCGACTGGGGAACCAGGGTCGATTTGGTTATCACCAAGCTTCGCGAACATGGTGGAATAGCCGCCGTGATCGAATTTTTGATCAATCCGCCTCCGTGGTTTATTTTCCCGGCAATAATTATCGGGTTACTACTGATTTGGTGGGATACCGTGCGGCGCCAAAAGCCGATCATCGGGGGTGATCAGGCAAATTTCCGGGGCATAGTTGGGGATCAGTCCATAATTGGAAATCCAGCTAGCCGTGTCATAGAAAGCCGTCCAATTCCCAGCGAAACAATCGGGTATCGCGATTCCGATTGGCAGTTCTATTCGCAGATGGCCGGTGAGATTGTGGGTCGGTTGCGCGGCCGGCCGGAATGGCAAGACAAGATAATCGATGTTACGCCAGAATATCTTTGGGATTTATTTCAGCGCGGGCGCACATCGATGGATGGGAGCATGCACACTGAGCGGTTCATTAACAAATGGATGGTGGTATGCGGTCCGTTCGGAGACGTAACCGTGCTTAGACAGGCGACGCTTGTGACTTTCGCAGTTCGCAATAGTACGGGATCAGTATTTATGTATTTTAGCGAAGATTGGCGCGACCGTTTGGGAATCATCATGCAAGATAAAAAAATTGCAGTAGTCGGACGAATAGCTCGTGTCAGCAATAATAATCTTCAACTTGAAGATTGTGAGCTTATTCAATGAAGGGGCTAAATATCTTCCAAGCTTACGCCTTCCAACTCCAGCGCCGCTAGACAAGCGAGGAAAAATGCAGCGGCGAATGTCCCCCTTGCCAACTTGTTCGCGATTGAGGCGGCGTTCTCTGTGATGCCATGCGCTTTAAGCCGTGTGGCCAATTCCTCATACGTTATGTCGGCGCGTTTGATTTCGGCCTTAAGGAACAGGCGCGCACGATCCTCCCAACTCTTGGCCTTCGCTTTTCCGCTCATAAATTCTATCTTAAACGATATATTTCTCTTGACAAGGGGATAGTTGCATCATATCTTACGTGATAGAAACATCGCGTGTGAGATATGACACAGCACTTCCTCCTTTCCCGGCCTGCCAAGACCCTGAGCCTAGCTCAGGTCTTCCGCATGACGGACACGGAAGCCGAGGCGATGTTTCGCAAGGTGCGTTGGCCTGAGACGGACGGCGCGCCGGTTTGCCCGCACTGTGGCGGCTTGAATGCCTATGAGTGCCGCCGTCCGAATGGTTTGCTCAGGTTCCGTTGCCGCGCCTGCCGGGAGGATTTCACGATCACAAGCGGGACGCTCTTTGCATTCCACAAGCTCCCGTTGCGCGGCTATCTCGCGGCCATCGCGATCTTTTGCAATGAGGTCAAGGACAAGAGCGCCCTGGCAATCTCGCTCGACCTCGGCTTGTCCTATAAGGCGGCCTTCGTGTTGCTCCATAAGCTTCGCTAGGCCATGGCCGAAGAAATGAAAGGCCGCAAGCTTGGAGGCGAGGGCAAGGTTGCAGAAGTCGATGGCGGTTATTTTGGCGGTTACGTCAAGCCTGCGAACCATGTTGAGAACCGCCGCGATCGTCGGCTCGCCCGCAACCAAAACGGCAAGCGCAAGGCCGTCGTGATCATTCGCGAGCGCAATGGGCGTTCGCTCCCGGCCGTGTTCCGCACGGAAGGGCAAGCCCTTTCATTCATCCGCTCGCGCATTGCCAAGGGAACGATTGTCAACGCTGACGAAGGAAGCTCTTGGGACGCATTGCATGCCACATATGAAATGAAAAGGATTAATCACGAGGAAGCTTATTCTCTCGACGGCGCTTGCACGAATTGGGCCGAGGAATTTTTCAGCCGGATGCGCCGCGCCGAGGCCGGCCACCATCATCATATCGCCGGGCCTTATTTGCTTCGCTACGCGCAAGAGGCCTCATGGCGCGAGGACCATCGCCGGGCCAGCAATGGCGATCAGGTTGACATGGTTTCAGGGCTGGCGATGAAGCGCAGGCCGTCCGTCGATTTCTGTGGATACTGGCAACGGCACGCTATGGCCTGACCACATTACCAGGTTAAACGGCGGGGCGCTTTTATTGGTCCTCCCACACTTGTATATTGCGCTCCATCAAATGATTCGCCCCGCCTTAAAAAGCGGGGCGAATTTTATGACCAGGTGGCAGAATGGTTATGCGCCGGGCTCGCAATCCTGGAGACGCTGGTTCGATTCCAGCCCTGGTCTCCTAGCTTGGGCCTCCCTTCCAGGAGGCCCAAGTCGCTTATAATCCTTATATTGTTCTAAACAAGACTCGTTTAGCGTGTAGGTTGTATTTTAGGCACGCTACACGCGAATAAAAGAAAGCGCCTGCCGGAGGAGGGCCCGGCAGGCGCTTTCGGGGTTAAGGAGCATTCCCATGAGCCGTTATGCGCTAACGACTGACTGAATAATTACATCACGATAAACAGTTGTCAATAATTAATTTTGCATAGCACCCATTTGGCATCACGGCTTGTGCCGTGCTTTATCACGGCCCCGCGCTTCGTAAGGCGCTGCAGCACGGTAAGCGCCCGCTCCGCGACGATTTCCTTGAACGCCGCATCGCCGGGGGGCATCCCCTTCGCCTGCATGACGGTGACAGCTATTTCAGCCGACGTGAGCGGCCCTGATGCGGTTCGCAAAGCGTCTTGCGTAAGCCGGGGCAGCTCATTGCGAGCAAAATACCTAGTCCGGCGATAGGCCCGCTTAGGCGGGATGGAATCGGGATTGGTGCCAGGTGAAAACAACTTGATTGTCGCGTCAAGATTTGCGAGATTCGCCCGCTGGCGCGTGATCCGTTTTTCGAGGTCGTGAATGTGGCCGCTGATTTCAGCGCGCTTGAGGCGAAGGGCGGAGACGACATGCTTTTCGGTCATGCCCCGAAAGCTGGGAATGACCGGCTAGAA
>DATBYR010000003.1:0-16898 GCA_036513565.1 Methylocella sp.
CCAAGACAAACGCGGGATAGCGCAAGGCGTCGCTGAAGCGCCGGCGCAGCGCCTCGGCCCGGACCCGCTCGGCACTGAGCGCCTCCAAGATAGTGACCAGCGTGCCGGAGGCCTCGCCAACCCGCGCGAGCACGACATACATCGGTGAAAATAAAGCTGGATGGTGGGCCAGCGCATCGGCGAAACTTTCGCCTGCGAGAATGGCCGCGGTGACCTTGGCAACCGTCGGCCGCAATCGGCCGATGTCCGAGTCGTCCGATAATAATTCGAGGGCATCGTTGATGCGGGCGCCGGTTTGCAAGAGAAGCGCAAGGTCGCCGGTGAAAATCGTCACGTCCTCGGGACGCGGCCGCGACAGGATATTGAAGTCCCAGCGGGCGCCGGGCTTGGCGCCATCATCGCGGACGGTTTCGATCGGAATGAGGCCGAGATATTCGACGCGCTCGGCAACCTCCGCGGCCGTGGAAGCCGCGATCGATCCGCTCACCACTTCGCCATTAGGGGTCAGGGCCCGGTAGTGGAAACTCGTCATGACTCACCGCACAGTCGTGACGCGAAGAACTTCGGCGGCGGAGGTAACGCCGGCGCGACATTTCGCGACAGCGTCCTCGACCATGGTCGTCATACCGGAGCGTCTCGCGGCGAGATCGATCGCGCGCGCATCGGCGTGCGGCCCGACAAGGTCGTACACCTCGTCCTTCAATTCAAGCGCCTCGAACACCCCATTGCGACCGCGATAGCCCGCGCCGCCGCAGCGCTCGCAGCCTGTCGGTTCATGAAGGCAATCCCCGGACCGCAGGCCAAGCGCGTCAAGGCGGGGATCGGCGGCAAGATCGCCGGACGCGAGAATGCGCTTACGCTTGCACCGATCGCAAAGGATGCGAACCAGCCGTTGCGCGATCACCGCCCGCAACGTCGATTTGAGCAAGAAACCCTCGACGCCAAGATCGAGTAGGCGCGGAACCGCCGCCGCGGCATTTTCCGTGTGAAGCGTGGTCAGCACGAGATGGCCGGTGAGCGCGGCATGCACGGCGATGTTCGCGGTCTCGGCGTCGCGCACCTCGCCCACCATGATGACATCTGGATCTTGCCGGACGAACGCGCGCATCGCGGTGGCGAAAGTAAGGCCGATCGCGGGCTTCACCTGCGACTGATTCACGCCCTGGATCTCATATTCGACCGGATCCTCGATCGTGAGAATCTTGCGCGATGGGTCGTTGAGCATCGAAAGCATGGTCGCGAGGGTCGTCGTCTTGCCGCTGCCGGTCGGCCCCGTTACGACGACCAAGCCATGCGGAAGCGAAAGCAGCCGGCGCACGATTCTCTCATCGGCGATCGACAGGCCGAGCTTCGCGACGTCGAGCAAGCCACGATCGCGCGGCAATAGGCGGATGACGGCCGATTCGCCGTGCTGGGCCGGCATCGTGGCGACGCGAATATCGATTTCCGAGCGTGCGACCTTCTGCCTTGCCGCGCCATCTTGTGGCAGGCGCCGCTCGGCGATGTTAAGGCCGGCCAGAATCTTTATCCGGGAGATCAGGGCTTGCGGCAAGGCATTGGCCGGCGCGGTCACGGCGCGGAGCAAACCATCGACCCGCATGCGCACCACGAGGCCGTTCCGGAACGGTTCGATGTGAATATCGCTGGCACGAAGCTCGAGGGCTTTTTCGAGCAAGTCGTTGACCGCGCGGACCACCGGGGCGCCGCTCGCCAGATCGCGGAGACTTTCGATGTCGTCCTCGGCGCGGGCGCCCGCGGCCCCACTGTCCCCGGCCGCTGTCTCCTCGCCGCCAAGCTGTTCGCCGAGAACAGTCGCGATATCCTCGAAGGAGGCGACCTCGACCAAAACCGGTGCGCCAAGGACGATTTCGGCGGCACGGACAGCGGCGGCGTCGCTCGGGTCGGCGACGGCAAGCTTGTATTGACCGCTCGGCATTTCGAAGGGGAACACCGCGGTGTCGCGCAAGAAGCGTGGCGCAAAGCGTCCGGTCAAGGCGGGCGCGGCAACGAGCTGGGGCAAGGTGAGCCGCTTCAAGCCATAGAATTGGGCGACTTCATCGGCAAATCCGTTTGCGGTGAGCTCGGTCGACTCCCAAAGTTTGCGCAGGGATCGTTCCGGGTTGGACGCGCTCGTGGATGACTCAAATAGCGTGTCCGAAAGCAGATAATTTTTGTTTGCTAAATATTTTGCGAAGTCTTCAACTGCAACGGGACTCATGTTCGCATCCCTAGGCCAACGACACTATAAACAATCACGGGACGTAAGCCGGCAAGGGATAGGCGGGCACCCCGTAGCGCCGCTGGCACCGATTCGGCTTCGGTCCTTCTGAGGCAATTTCCAAATCAACCGGGCGCGTTTTTGGCAAGAATACAACGTTGCCGCGCGCCATTCCAGCCATTTCAACAAGAAACCGCTCGCTCTTTCCATGGCGGTTCATCGGCCAGGAAACGTCCCGGCATTGGCGCGCGCCGTTCGGCGTGGTTGGGGGTTTCACGCTGGCGGCATGCCGCACGTGGCCCGGCCTTTCGTCATGCAACACAAGTTAAGACAACTAATACTGACTACACCGGATCGTGCGCCTTTCCCAATTGATCATTCACTGTCTAACTCAAAGTGTTTTCGCATTCTGAATCAGCATGCGTTATGCGCCGATTATCGACTAATATCGATGCTGCCATTTAGTAGTTTGTTATCAAAGATGGGAGAGCCGAAGGTGCAGACGAATTCTACGTCGCTTGCCTCCTCGCTGCCCAAAAGAATTTCTGGTAGCGACAACCGTCACTGCCTTTCTTCAGGGCTGATCTTCTGTTAGACCTTTTGCTCGCAGTTGTTCCCGGGCGCGTTTCACGCCGACCTGTAAGTCATTCGGCTTAGGGGGGCCAACCTTGCCTTGCGCTTGCCGAACTAGATTTGCCGTTAGCGCTTCGCCGTGCCATTCGGCAAGGCGCGCAACGAGCGGTTGCAACTGGGAGACCTTGGGTGCTGGGCGCGCTTTCGGGAGTTTCAGCAGCCCGCCGAGGTGGTTAGCGTGTGTGACACGCGCGCCCATATCTGGGATGCTGCCATCTGCGCGCCGGCAGAACTTTAGCAGAATAGTTTTGATGAGCGAGGTGTGATCGAAGACGGTGTGCGAGACTTTATTGGCCTCCACCCACGGCGAAATGATGAACGAAGGCACGCGCACGCCATAGCGTCGGAACTTAGGCCGGTCATCGTCCGCAGTGGGCGGAGGCACGTGATCGTAGAGACCACCATGTTCGTCGTAGACGACTACCAGCAGTGTCGTATCCCATTGTCGGCTTGTGGCCACGGCGTTATAGAGTGTCAAGACCAGCTGCTGCCCGGCCATGATATCCACAGGCGGATGGTCGTCATTTTCGTTCGTGTGCGTCTGGAAAATCTGGTCACCGAAGTCAGGGTCGATCCAGGAGACGGCCGCAAGTTTTCCCTGCGCTGCGTCTTCGAGGAAGCTGTTACCACCCGAGTCACTCCGGCGGTCAAAAAAGGAGAAGTGAGCGGACTTCCAATCAATAGGATTTCGGTATTCGCTATCGATTAGACGCAAGGTAGCCGGCGAGCGGTGGGCATACCATCGCCAGGGAATCTTTCCCGCATCGAGATAGCGAACGAACGACGGCAAATTGTAGAACGGGATCGTCTTCTTGTTGTCCTTCGTTCCGCCGGATTGGCCCGTCACGGAATAGAGTCGGTTCGGCCAAGTCGCTCCGTCAACCGAAGAGAACCACTTGTCGCAGATGCATGCGTCTCCCACGAGTTGATCGTAGACACTCAGCGTTTCGCCGTTGTAGTAGTTCATTACCAGATCGACTTCCTTGTCTTTCCGGTTGTTGAGTGCGTAGTTGCTGACGAACCCGCCGTTGTTGTTACTCAACTGTTCAGCCACGCACTGGCCTGAGTGACATGGGTCTTGATTCGTCTGGAACACCGTCTGCGTGCGTCGTTTGGGAAAGTAATCATGGCCCTTGTAGGAGTTGTGCATAATTTTCGTCAGGCCGTCCACATCTGTACGCCCCTTTTCCAAAGTCAAATAGCCGAGCAAGTGATCGAACGATCGGTTCTCCATCATAAGCACGACGATGTGCTCGATCTTCTTGAGGTTATCAAGCGTGGGGTCAGGCACAACAGGCGCGAACGCTGCCACGGCAAGCTTCTTCTTCGGCGCGCGACCAACGGGTTTGGGCACTGCGGCGCGTTTGCGACCGGCGTGCGTTTTACGCGCATGCTCGCCAACCTGCTTCGGGGACTGGGCCGCCCCACGCTTCTTCTCTGCCTTGGCGGTTTGGTTGCGCTTGTTGTTTTTAGTGGGCATGAATTGGTCCTCTAAATGAGCCTGAGAGTTCAACCGGGATCCCCAGATAATCGCGGATTGGACACTCAGATTGGCTCCGTCTGGCCTTTCTGGCAAGGCTTGCCAAAGGCTGAGCGCCATAGCCATTCGCAAGGCCCGCTGCGTGAGCCATCATGCTCGGTGGCACGCCGGAAGTTGCCGAACTGGTTTTGACAAGACGCTCTCCCGTGGGCTTTGCTTAAACATAACAGCCGAACACTTCACACGGGCGCTGGATCAGGTGGCGGGCGCGCCCCTCCCGGCCAATGCCGCGAAAATCTCTCCGGTCCATACTTCTTCATGATACCCCTCAATCGCTTGTTATGAAACGTCGGGGTCTTGCTAACGTGGCGCGGCATAGGATACGACGTTGGCGGGCTTCTTTCCAGCCATTTTGACAAGAGGCCAGCTCCTGCCTTCGATGACGTTCATCGGTCGATGAACGTCCAAGCGTTCCCGCACGTCCCGCTTTTCAGAGGTAGGTGGGCCGCCGTCTGGATCGACCTCGGCCATGGAACCCCTCCTTTGAGGTTCAGAAGGAGATTTACCACAACCTCCAGCCCCTTCGCTCCCCCTGTTCAGGGGGTGCTATTGTCGCGGTAATTGCGCGGCAACGCCGGAATCTAAAGACCTTGTGCTGCCTCGGGCTCAAGCCCGAGAGCGCGATGATGTGCGAAATCACGCTCGGCGCCTTGAATGGCGCCGCCTTCGGCGCGATCACGGGAATCGTCGTCGGCCTCTGGGTTCGGGTTAGCGGGGCGTCGGCGCAATGATCGCGCTCGCGATGCTGACGAACCTCGTCGCCGATGCGCTCAGCGGGATCTTGATCCCGCAATTGCTGACGCGTTACGACATAGACCCGGCGGTGTCGGTTGCCTGACAGACATTGCCCAGATTAGCGCGGGATCCCGGTATGCCGCGACCCCTGTTCAGGGGTCGACTTTGCTGGTATCGTCTGAAAAATTGCGATGCGCGTTGGGGGAAGCGACCATGGGGATCGTCGAGCATCTCAAAACCTTGTGCTGCCTCGGGCTCAAGCCCGAGAGCGCGATGATCGCGGTCACGCCTTTGCTGCACGAGATCATTCCGCACGGCTGGTCGCGTATTTTCTTGCTCGAACCCGATTCCGCCATCGGCTGCGGCTACGCCGAAAACCCTGGCGCCGAGGCTCTTTATCAAGAGCGCTTGTGCGACCTTAAGAATGACCCATATGCCCCTTGCCCCATGTGGGTGCCCGCATTTCACGCGGCGGCGATCGGCTGGAGTTTGCACCGGCAAGGCGGCGGCTACCTCGACAGCGCCTATTACCGGGAAATAGAGGCGCCGCTCGATTCTTGCTGGATGTTGGACGCGATGGTCGCGGACAGCGAACGGACCGTTGCCGCGGTTCACTTGACGCGTCCGCGCAGTGGCCGCCGTTTCACCGTGGACGACGTGCAGCAGTTCGACCGGCTGCGTCCCTGGCTCGCGCACGCATTCCGACGTCCCGCATCCGGCGACGCGGACCGTGAGGATCAAGCTCCAATAGGCATGGCAGGACCAACCGTGCTGAGCGGTCAGTTGATCGCGACTCCTGACGCGAGGCTCGTCCACCAGACCACCGGGCTCGAAACGCTACTCGGAATTCTCGAAGGAGCGCCAGGCAATTACACGCGCTTCTTGCCAGTCCGCGACAAGCTGCCCGCGCCGGTTCTGAAGCTTCTCCGGCAGATTACCGGCGCGGCGAACGGAACTTCCAACGCGCCGCCTCGCACGCGGGTTTCGACCGTTTATGGCGTTATTACGCTCGAAGCCAAATGGCTCGTGCCGGCGGGCACGCTGCCGGAAGACGCCGCCAGGGATCCGAAATCCTGTCTCATAGCGGTAACAATCGAACTCCACGAACATGCCATTGCCCACGCGGCTCGAATATTGCGGGCAAGCGGGGCCACGCCGGCGCAGACAAAAGTCGGCATTCACCTTGCCCTCGGCAAGACGAGGCCGGTGATCGCGGGTGAACTCGGCATTCAACGTTCCTCTGTTATGGCTACTACGAAAAAGCTGTATCAGACGCTCGATGTTCACAATTCCGCCGAGCTAGCCACAAGAATCTGGCTGGATCAAAGGCAAGTCGAGACGCGCCAAAGTTTGCGGCGCGCCGGATAGACCGCTATCCTAACTTTCTTTTTATCTCAGTCGCTTGTCATGAAACGTTGGGGTCTTGCTAACTTGGCGTGGCATCCTTCACAAACCGCGGGATTGTGCCTGCGGGTTCGAACCGATGCCGATTGCGCGAGCCTTGCCGGTCTTTGGGTGGCGAGTTGGCGGGAGACCATGCCGGACATCGATTTCGAGGCGCGGCGGCCGTGGTTTCTCGACCATCTGCGGGCCCTCGAAGCGGCCGGAGCCATCACGCTTTGCGCTTTTGACGGCTTAAACCGGCTCCTCGGCTTCGTGACCTTCGATCCGGCAAGGGCCTTTCTCGATCAGCTAGCCGTCGCGCCCGAGGCGAAAGGAACCGGCGCGGCAAAGCTCCTCCTTAACGAGGCACGCCGGCGTTCGCCGAACGGTCTCGTTCTCGATGTTAATCAGGACAATGCCCGCGCGCTTGCGTTTTACGAGCGCGAAGGATTTGCCAAGGCCGCGGAAGGCGTAAACCCGCGCTCAGGATTAAAAACACAGCGGCTGCGCTGGCCGGGAAACGCTTGAGTCATTTTCCGAGGCACGTCATTGCGCCGCGCGCCAGCTCTGGAACGGTATTAAGTTCATCAATATGGGCCATGGGTCGTTTTTAGGCATCGCGCCGGTCTGATTTGGATCGGGATGGTGGCGCTGATCATTTTCCCCGGCGACAGACGATCGTTTGATACGTCCCGCACCGCTTATTCTCGGCAACCATAGACCTAATGAGCATAGCGATTGCAAAGGCGGCGGCTATACCGGGAGCCACTCCACCACATACGCCGGGTCCCATCCAGTAGGATTCCATCGCTGAGCTTATTGTTAAGAGAGCGAAACCCATGGAGCCATAAATTTCCTTGCCTTTCACAGTATATTTCATTGAAATCTCCTAAATATTTCAACTATCCATATTTTTTAGGACAGCCTGCTTCACGAGTTTGCCTATAAACTTCCAGAACAAAAGCCCGGACAGTGCCCATAGTCTGATCCAAAAAGACACCACTCCCCATGTTTCTTCCATTGGCTTATTCATAACAGTCCTCACACTCCTCACACTCCTCCTCCCTTGATGGATTTAGTGACGCAATTTGGTCTCCTTGCCGCCCCGGCCAGACGGTCTGGCAACGGGGAAATTCGTTAGGTGCTAAATGCCAATATCTTAGACGAATGAGTTATCTCCCGCGTCCCCTGTTCAGGGGGTGAGTTCGCGGGTATCGCCCGAAAATACCGCGACGATCCTCGGTGGTGGGCGTTCGAGCATCAAGGTCTTGCGCTGTCCGGGTCTCGGGCCCGAGAGCGGGATGACCGTGCCGCGCGAGATTCTGTCGCGGACAAATACGCTTGATTATTATACTTTTCGCTTAAGCGGCCCTCAGGCCCCACAAATTTGAAAAGGATATGGCCGTCATCATCACGATAACGCATGACGAGAACCCAGTAGCCCCGATATGGCCATGCTTCGCAATCATGGGCTGGGTCGAGATCGGATAATTTCTTTGCCGCCGCAAAAGCTGCGTCGCGGGATTTAAACCTGGATCTAAGCATTGTGATCATGATCTTCTCTTGCAACCTCACATCTGGCCGTGGCTGGAAACAAGCCCCCGTTGCCAGCCCTGGAGACCGGCTGGCAACGGGGAAAAATCGTTTCATGCTCCAAATGCGAATATCTTACGTGGTTCAGTTCGTTCCCGCGCCCCCTGTTCAGGGGGTGCCGTCGCGGATATTGGCGCCGTCATCGCGCTCGCGCTGTTGCCCAATCGCGTCGCGGGCGCGCGGGGAGGGATTTTGACCTGAAACACATGCCCATGCAGACGCATCGGATGGAGCACAGTTCCTTTGGCCGGAAAGTCCCTTTTTGTGCGGAGAGCCCAGGTATCACCAGAAACATAAGGCCAGGGCGCGGCGACCGCGCCCTGGCCATCACGAAAGGTTAGAAAGTGGTGTTATGGGCTTCCCGGACGAGAGCCGTTTACGGCCGGAGCTTGCCCCGACTTCGGGGTGGTAGCTACGAAGACCCTTGGACCCGTGGGCGGATTGCAACGACTGTCGGTCGATGCAAAGGGCGAAATTTCAACTGTGAAGTTCGAATGCACCACGGTTCCGGCGAAGTGTGACGGCGCCAAAGTGTGCCATCCATCGATAATGTGAAGGTTATCCACCTAAATGTTGAATTCTGCGGCAATTGAGCGCCAGCAACCGGCTTTGTGGCTCCATGTTCCAGGCTGTCACTCGGGCGGAAGATCGCGACAGATGATCTTTTTCGTTAGCCATGATTGTCACCTCGTTTTGAGATGAACCGCAGTCTCCTAGCGATCACCGCTAGTCCGATTTAGAACAAACGTCCGATGCGGAGCGACAACGATGCTGCGATAATTAGCAATTCGATTACACGCGCCGCTACCCCGCGCCCCCTGATCAGGTATGAGTCTGTTGGTATCCTCGCGGGCGCGCGGCGACGCCGGAGAGGGATACCGATGGGAGCGGTCGAGCATTTCAAGACACTGTGCTGCCTCGGGCTGCCGCCCGAGGGCGCGATGGTTGCCGTCGTGCCGTTGCTGCACGAGATCATTCCGCACGGCTGGATGCGCCTCTGTCTCATTGCGCCCGATGCCACATTCGGCCACGGCTATGCCGAAAACCCGGAGACGGCGGCGATCTTCCGTGACCGTATGTGGCGGCGGTTCATGGATGACCGGTCGAGCCCCGCGTCCCTTCATTTACCTGCCGTCCGCGCGAAGGCGATCGGCTGGGCTTTGCATTTGCAAGGGAGGGACTGGCTGGAGAGCGGCTGGTATCGGGAACTAGAGGCTCCGCTCGATTCCTGCTGGATTTTAGACGCAATGATCGGCGACGCCGGCCGGACCTTTGCTTTCGCACACCTGATGCTGACGCGACCGCGCAGCGCCCGCCCCTTCACCGTGGACGATGTGCAGAGTCTCGACCGGCTGCGGCCCTGGCTCGCGCATGCGCTTCGTCCACAACCCTCCGATGAGCGCTGCCCAGAGGCTGAGGATTCATTGGGTATTATAGGAAGGGTGGTACGCAGCGGGCAGATGATCTTGATGCCTAACACGAATCTCGTCTTTCAGACGCCTGGCGTCGAATCCCTGCTCAGAATTCTGGTGGGAGAGCCGGGGGATTACACGCAATACGAGCCGGTCCGCGACAGGCTGCCAGGGCCGATCCTGAGGCTTGTAGCGCAGATCACCGGCGCCGCGAACGGAAATTTCAACACGCCGCCTCGCATGCAGGTTTCAACTGCTTATGGCGTTCTCACGCTCGAAGCGAAATGGCTCGTGCCTGCGGGGGAACGTCCGGAAGACGTCGCCAAGGACCCGAAATCCTGTCTCATAGCGGTGACGCTCGAACTCCACGAACATGCCATTGCCCACGCGGCTCGAATATTGCGGGCAAGCGGGGCCACGCCGGCGCAGACGAAAGTCGGCATTCACCTTGCCCTTGGCAAGACGAGGCCAGTGATCGCGGACGAACTCGGCATCCAACGCTCCTCGGTCGCGGATCACACCAAAAAGCTCTATCAGACTCTCGATGTTCACAATTCCGCCGAGCTAGCCACAAAAATCTGGCTGGACCAAAGACAAGTCGAGGCGCGCCAAAGTTGGCGCGCCGGATGAGTCTTTCCGGCGCCGTCCTCACAACGGGATTTGTTCGAGACAAGCCACCGCGGATGCCGGCGGCGGGAGCCGCGCCCGAAACGCCCAGTGGCGATGGCGCAGCTCGACTCGCGGAGCGGCTGAAACCTTTAGTCGATTTCAAATTAAACGGGAATTCCTCTCGGCCGGGAAAAGCTCTAGAAACGGGAAACGAGAATCACGGGCGGCGGGCGAAACGCGTTTCGTTCCGCTCAAGCCCGGCGCGTTTTTGGGACCCCGATGAAATTCACCCTCTCCTGGCTCAAGGATCATCTTGAGACCGATGCCACTCTCGACCAGATCGTAGCGGCGTTGACCAAAATCGGCCTCGAGGTCGAGCATGTCGACGACAAGGCTTCCGCGCTGAAGGATTTCGTCATCGCCCGCGTCGTCGAGGCGAAGCCGCACCCCAATGCCGGCCGCCTGCGGGTTTGTCTCGTCGATGCCGGAGGCGCCGCCCTGGTGCAGGTCGTCTGTGGGGCGCCCAATGCGAGGGCCGGCATGAAGTCGGTTTTTGCCGCGCCAGGGGCTTATATTCCGAGCAAGAAGATCACGCTCGGCAAGGGTGTTATCCGCGGCGTCGAATCGAACGGCATGCTTTGTTCGGGCGCCGAACTCGAAGTGTCCGATGACCATGACGGCATACTCGATCTCCCGGATGCGGCCCCCATCGGCGCGGTTTATGCGTCATGGGCATCGCTCGATGACCCGCTCATCGAGATCGATCTCTTGCCCAACCGCCCCGATGCCGCGGGGATAAGCGGAATTGCCCGCGACCTCGCGGCGGCCGGGCTCGGCAAACTGAAGAGCAAGGCCGTGGCGCCGGTCGAGGGCGGGTTTTCTTGTCCGGTCGCGGTCCGGCTCGACTTCGCGCCAGAGGACGCACATCTCGCGCCCGCCTTCGCGCTGCGCCTCGTGAAAGGCGTCCGCAATGGGCAAAGTCCCGATTGGATGCAGAGGCGGCTCAAGGCGATCGGGCTGCGGCCGATCAATGCGCTCGTCGATATCACCAATTATCTCACCTTCGACCGGGCCCGGCCGTTGCACGTCTTCGACGCAAAAAAAGTCAAGGGAAACATTACTGTCCGCCGCGCAACGCCGGGCGAGGAACTCACCGCGCTCGATGGCCGGACCTACAGGCTCGACACGGACAATGTGGTTATCGCCGATGACGCGGGCGTGGAATCCCTGGCCGGGATCATGGGCGGCCAAGCCTCGGGCTGCGACGCGGCGACGACCGACGTGCTGATCGAATCGGCGCTTTGGGATCCCGCGAATATCGCCCGCAGCGGACGCAGGCTCGGCATTCATTCGGACGCGCGCTACCGGTTCGAACGCGGCGTCGATCCGGCGTTCTGTCTTCCTGGGCTTGAACTCGCGACGCGGCTGGTGGTTGAACTGTGCGGCGGAGTTGTCTCGAAAATCACCCTTGCTGGGCGGATTCCGCGGCCCGGCCAGCACATCGTGTTTCCGTGGAGCGAGGTGAAGCGGCTGACCGGGCTCGAACTCGACAGTTCGGAAATGGCCGGCATTCTCGAGAGCCTTGGGTTCGAGCTCGCCAATTTTGCCGGCACCGCCGGAGAGGTGGCCGTTACGGTGCCCTCGTTCCGGCCCGATGTCGAGGGCAAGGCCGATCTCGTCGAGGAAATCGTGCGGATCGCGGGGCTCGATCGCATTCCGCCAGTCCAAATGCCCCGCGCGCACGGCCAAGATGGCGCGGGACCAGTGCTGACGACGCTGCAAAAGCGGGTGAGGAGCGCCAAACGGGCGCTTGCCGCCAACGGCCTCGTCGAAGCGGTGACTTGGTCCTTCGTTTCGCGCCAGCGCGCGCTGATGTTTGGCGGCGGCGCTTCTTCTCTCGCGCTCGCCAATCCGATTGCCCCGGAGCTTTCGGACATGCGGCCGAGTCTGCTGCCAGGTCTGATCGCGGCGGCGCAACGCAACGCCGACCGTGGCCATGGCGATGTCGCGCTTTTCGAGGTCGGGCAAATTTTCGTGAGCGACGACGCAGAAGGTCAGAAGATCGCGGCCAGCGCGATCCGGAGCGGGATGGCGAAAGAAAGAGGAACCGGGAGACATTGGTCGATGCCGTCCGCCGGGGTCGATCTCTTCGATGCCAAGGCCGACGCTTTCGCTCTTCTTTCGGCGCTTGGCGTGCCGCCGCGCGGTTTGCAGCTCATTTCCGGCGGACCGGCTTGGTTTCACCCTGGCCGCTCGGCCACCCTCCAATTGGGGCCAAAAAATGTCGTTGGCGCGTTTGGCGAGATCCATCCGCGCAAACTCGAAGCCATTGGCGCCGAGGGGCCAGTCGCCGGTTTCGAGTTGTTCCTCGATGACATACCGGCGCCGAAATCGCGGTCCACAAAGACCAAACCGAAGCTCGAACTTCCGGAGTTCATGCCCGTGCAACGCGACTTTGCCTTCCTGGCCGACCGGACCGTGAAGGCGGCCGACATCGTGAAGGCCGCCGCGTCGGCCGATCGCGCGCTTGTCGCGGACGCCGACGTTTTCGATGTCTATGAAGGCAAGGGCATACCCGAAGGGACGAAATCGGTCGCCATATCCGTCACCTTGCAACCGCGCGAAAAAACCCTGACCGAAGCCGAGATCGACGCCGCAGCCGGCAAGATCGTCGCCGAGGTCGCGAAGAAAACCGGCGCGAGCCTAAGAGGATAAACCCTTGCGATCCATTTTGACCGCCGTTTTCGCCGCCGCGTTGATCGCGGCTCCCGCTCATTCGAACGCCGCTCCTCGCAGTATCAACGACTGCGAAAAAATTCAGGCGGCGGACGCCTACAATCAGTGCCTAGCCTTGTTCGGTCCCCTCGCCCGCGGCCATGGCGCCGCCGGGGACGGCGTGGACGCGGCTAGGCAGGACGCCGAGGCAGCAACCGGAACCGCCAATGCCGAAGTGGTCACCGTGAGGGATTCGCAGCACGGCCGCCGCCACGCGAGCAGGCATGGTTGGACCCGACACAGCTGGGCGAGACACGGCCATTGGCACAGAACCGGCGCCGCCGGGCATCGGCATGGCAAAACCACAAGGATGGCGTTCAGCGTGGTTTCGGGCCACACGCGGCTACGCTAGGGCCTCGATTTCGTGATAAAGATCCATATGCCCCCCCGGCGCCGCCAGAGCGCAAACTGGCTCGAACGACGCCCGGAATGAAGGTCACGGGGTCCCGGGATTTCTTGACCTCGTTGTCCCAGAGATCTGTTGCGGTCATCCGGGCCGGGGGAGTCGAATCGTAGTGGGCCTCGAGTACGTGGTTGATGTTGATCGGCGGGGCCTCGAAGCGCGTACGGCGAGGGTCGCTCCAGGCTCGTTCGAACGCCTTTTCCGCTTCTGCCGCCGACGCATATTTTCCCACGCGTTCTGCCCCGCCATGGGACTTCCTGCCGTCGGCCCCTGGGTGCGGACTACGGAGCCAAGCCTTCGGCCTTCATCGCTTCGATAACCTTCGGCCGCTGGCCAATCCGGGCGGCGTATTGCTGGATAACGGGCCACTTTCCGAGGTCGAAGCCGACATGGGGCGCCCACCCCAGGACAGTGAATAGGTAACCGTCGGCGACGCTGAACTTCTCGCCCATCGGGTGCTGGTTGCCTTCCAGTTGTTTGGAAAGCCAATCGAGACGCTTGGCGAGGGTCGCCTTGACCGCTTCCTTCCACTCGGACGTCTGGGCCGGGCCTGAAATTTCAAGTCCAGTATTTTTCAGCGAATTCCTCCCCGGACGTCCGTTCACGGACGGCTATTACCGGCCTAAAGTTGCAAGATGTCTTCGACGATGCTGTCGGCGAGCTTGCCTTCCGTCGAAGCGTATGACGCCTTCAGCTTGAGCCCGCTTACCGTCGTGGCGCGAATGCCGGCGAGGCAGCGGACCTCTGTGTCGAGAATTTGCAGCGCGACTGCCTCGGCTGTTTTTGCTGCTTCGAACGCCTCGAGGGTCATGATGCTTGGCGCGCGCAAATATGCGATCTGCGCCTCGTTGCGGCGCGCGAGGGCATCGTGAAAGGCCTTCTCGGCTAAATCGACCTGCTCGGCTAGGGCGAAAAGCTCGGCCTCGGGTTCGATTGCCTCAACCATTGCGAGCCCCGTGCTCTCATTTTTTCCGAACCGCATGATCGCACCTTTCCCGAAGGCCCGTTCAATCAGCGATAGAGCTGCGTCGAGCGCCTTCGTCTTATCCATAAACGTCCCTTCCACGAGGCGGAGATTTGCTTGGGTCATGGCGACTTACCTTCTGGCATGAGCGAAGCCGATGCGGCACGTTTATGTGTATGTACATGGTTTGTTCTCAGCACCAAGTTCTTTTTTGTTCTTGCCTGGGCATTGAGAAAGATGGTTAACATGCCTTTAAACTGCGGCCGCCACCCGCAGCCGTATCTGCGGCGCGAACTTTGGCGACCTTTGCCGAAAATTTACTTTTTTTGGCGGCATGCCGCCCGATCATTTAAACTTATATCCGAACCGTCCAGCAACCTCTTCCGGCCCGGCGTGAGGCGGGCTCCGGCGCCAACGCTGTTGGAGCAGGTGCCGGTCGGGTTTTCCCTCACCGTTCACTTCTGACGGGGTGTTCGGGGTTTGTGGCGGATCGTCAAATTGATCTCTTAAGATCAAAGAATTTCCGGCAGAGGTCCTGGCGCAAAAGCTCAAGCTGCTTGAGGCGTGGTCTTGCGCAGGCGAGGCGACAGCTCCTCCAAATCCTTGGCAACACTGGCAATGAGTTGAACATTCATTTTTGGCCAATGAACTTCTTATACTCCTCCGTATTGCGCCCTGCTTGAAACTCGTCGATCGATTTGAATGGTGGGGAGAGGCGGCCCGCGTGCTCGTCGGCGAAGGCATCAACAAGCGCGGCATTGATCAGCCGAAGACGGTCAACGGTCTTTTTGGGTGTCCTGTTTGCCGGCCCTTGCGGCACGGTCGAACGGAAGGGGCCAGGCATTGATCAGATCGCGATTTGCGCACAGACTTAAGGGGGATGCCGCGAATCACGGACGGCGAAAATGCTAGACGGTGATCGATCTTCGGGCGCGAACCGCTTGACCAGGCATGACCGATCCCTCCCCTGCCCTCCCCTGCCCTCTCCCGCGATCCGCTCACCCTGCGCGCGCTCGAACTCGACGCGTCGGCGGCGATTCTGCCGATGGGCCGACGCGATCGCCTCGCAACGCAGGGCCAAACCGGCCGCCGCCTGCCCGCACCGCCTCGAGGACGGAGCTTGCCGAACCGCCGCGCCGACTCGCCCTTGCCTCCCGGCTTCGTCGTCACCGGCTCCGATTTGCAAATGACGCGGCCGTCGTTTGGACCGGCTTCCTTACGCGCCCTAATTCTTGTCCTTGTCGACGAGTTTGTTGGCGCCGATCCAGGGCATCATCGCCCGCAGCCTCGCCCCGACCTCCTCGATCGGATGCGCGGCCGCCTTCGCCCGCATCGCCTTGAACGAGGTCTGGTTGACTTGGTTCTCGAGCATCCAATCGCGGGTGAACCGCCCCGACTGGATGTCGCTTAAAACCCGCTTCATTTCGGCCTTGGTCCCTTCCGTAATGATACGCGGGCCGCTGACATATTCGCCATATTCGGCGGTGTTCGAGACCGAATAATTCATCGTGGCGATGCCGCCCTCGTAAATGAGATCGACGATGAGTTTTACCTCGTGCAGACATTCGAAGTAAGCCATTTCCGGCGCGTAGCCTGCCTCGACCAGCGTGTCGAAACCGCCCCGGATGAGTTCGACGAGGCCGCCGCAAAGCACCACCTGCTCGCCGAAAAGGTCGGTCTCACATTCTTCCCGGAACGTCGTTTCGATTAGGCCGGCGCGGCCGCCGCCGATCGCCGACCCATAGGAAAGGGCGAGGTCATGCGCGTTGCCGGAAGGGTTGCGCGCGACCGCGACGAGACAAGGCACGCCGCCGCCGCGCTTGTATTCCGACCGCACGGTATGGCCCGGCCCTTTCGGCGCGACCATCAAGACGTCGAGATCACCGCGCGGTTCAATGAGGTTAAAATGAATATTCAAACCATGCGCAAACATCAGCGCGGCACCCTGCTTCAGGTTAGAGCAGAGATGATCGCGATAGATGTCGCGCTGCAATTCGTCGGGCGCAAGCATCATCACGACATCGGCCCATTTGGCGGCATCGGCGACGCTCTTCACTTCGAGCCCAACGGCCGCCGCCTTCTTGGCCGTGGCGGATTCCTCGCGCAGAGCGACGCAGACCTCTTGCACGCCTGAATCCCGGAGATTCAAGGCATGCGCATGGCCCTGGCTCCCATAGCCGATGACCGCGACTTTTCTGCTCTTGATGAGATTGATGTCGGCATCGGAATCGTAATAGACGCGCATGGCGTGATGTTTCCTTGCTGATTGCACGACCTTGCGCCGCTTCGAGGCATTACTATGCGGCGACGCGGCGGTCAAAGGAACCCGGCGCGCGGCCTCACATCGGATTTGGCCCGCGCGCCATCGCGGCGACGCCGGTGCGCGCCACTTCGACGAGACCGATCGGCCGCATGAGGTCGATGAACTGGTCGATCTTGCCGACGGCGCCGGTAAGCTCGAACACAAAGCTTTCGATCGAGGCGTCGATCACCCGCGCGCGAAAAGCCTCGGCGAGCCGCAAGGCCTCGTCGCGATCGGTGCCCTTGCCCACGACCTTGATCATCGCGAGTTCGCGCTCGACGGCATTGCCCCGCAAGGTCAGATCGGTGACCTTGTGGATCGGCACGAGCCG
>DATBYR010000004.1:0-2637 GCA_036513565.1 Methylocella sp.
GGCGGGGCATCGGCTAGGGCCGGAAGCGACCACGAGGCGCTGAGTGCAACCCCCAATGTCGCTTGAATCGCGATCACAGCCGGTTTGAGCAACTTCAACATGGTAGGAACTCCACCATTTCCGCGCGCCAAGGGAACATGCGTGACTAGAAAGCCCGTCCCATATCGCCCAGTGGTATCGGCAGAGTCGTCGTATTCCTTATTCGAGCCGCCTGAGAGTAGCGCGGCTAAGTCGTCGCCCGTAAATGGACGGCCGTTGTGTTGAAAAATAAATGCGGCGCCGGCTGCGTTGAAATTCACGTCAACAAACTTCGAGCCGGCGCGAGGGCCCGGATCGTGTGCATTCTGCAGGAGTTCAAAGGGCCAACGTTTGGCGGCTCCGCTTGTCGCGCTGCGCGCTTTGTCCCGCTCGCTCACTATCCGGCGCGCATCGTTTTTTCCGCGGCGGTCTTCACGTGCAAGTCGGCCGCCGGTTCTTGATCCTTCGGCCGGCTGGCCGTCCGAGCCTGGGCAGTCTGATTGGGTCTCTGCCCAGGCTCCTTTCTTTTGGCGATATTATACTTGACAAACCCCTACCGCCAGGTCTGTGCCTTCGCCGTCATCAGCCGTGCTTCCTTTGGCGATTCGCGGCCGAGCGGGAGATAATCTAGGGTGGCCGTATGAACGACATTGGTCCGCATGACCAGGGCCATTTCTGGCGAAAGTGGCAAAAGGCTAACGTATCGGGGAATCACGATGAGCGTTGCGTCTGTTACTGAAAACATCTCTGATCCCGCCATCGGCGGATTTTATACGGTGCGAGAAGCGGCTCGGCTGCTTCAGATTGAAAGCGCCCCGCGTATCCGCGGCTGGCTGACCGGCTATGCGCATCGAGCGGGACCAATCATCAAGCGTCAATATACTCCTGTATCCGGCATCCATGAGGTTGGTTTCCTTGACCTTATGGAGATTCGTTTCGTCGAGCATTTTCGGAAACAAAAAATTTCCCTTCAGTCTTTGCGACTGGCAGCAAAGAATGCCCGCAAGGAATTGCAGCAGGACCATCCATTTGCGACCTCCAACGTCAAGTTTATGACTGATCGTAAGGAGGTATTTTTGCATACAGCAAAAGTAACTGGCGACAAGTTTCTACTGAATCTGATGACTAATCAAATCGAGATTTATGAAGCGTTCGAGCAACTGTTGGCCGAAGGCGTAGCGTTTGATCCTCAAAGCGGGATAGCAAATCGCTGGAGTCCGATGCCTGCTGAATGCCCCAACGTGATCGTTGACCCTCGAATTGCTTTTGGTCATCCCGTCGTTGCCCCGCGTTACGTGCCAACAAGCGCTCTGTTTAACTTGTGGAAGGCGGAAAACGGCAATGTTAAAGCGGTCGCAAGCTGGTTCCATGTGGAGGACGCAGCAGTTACAGAGGCAATAAGATTTGAGGTGAGACTGACGGCGTGAAAATCCGGGCCGATGAGCATGTCTCTTTAGAGATCGTGCGCGCGGTTCGCGACATAGCCCTGACTCCGCCCTTCGAACTCAGTCATGTGTTTGATGACGGACACGGCGGCCTCGGCGATGTAAGCTGGGTTACTAAATTTGCGGACGCTGGCGGTCGCGCGATCCTTTCTGCCGACGGTGATTTCCTCAATCGTCCCCATCAGGTCATGGCGATTTGGAACAAGCAACTCGTACTTATTCATTTGCCCGGTAAATGGCAGAATGCAAAGCGTCATGAACAGGCGGCACATATACTTCTGTGGTGGGGGCGGATCGAAAAGACACTCGGCACAGCATCGGCGCGCCAATGCTGGAGGGTCCCTTACGAATTCTCCCGTGAAGCGGACCTAGTGCGCATATCGGTGGACTATGGAAAAGCTCAAAAGAAGGTCAGGAAAGCTGAGCGCCGTGCAGAGCAGCCGCAACCGGACGCGCCGCCAGAGGGCAGCCAGCCAGGATGACTTTGTATCCGTCGCCCCGCCCCCTCGAATGCGAGGAGAACAAGGGCGCGGTTTGAGGCGTCAGTAAAGTTAGTGGCTGCAAAGGCCGCGCGGCGGCGCGCTACACCGCGGCCGGTACGGGAACGACGACGAGGAGGAATAACGCAATGGGCGGGCTTCCCTGAGTCACGGGCGGGCGTTTAGGCATCGCGTCCGCGGTTATGGGTCCGCCCTGGGCGATGGCCTTTGCCTTCTCGGCCGGTCGGTCACATCGTGGATTATCGTGACCGTATCTGCAGCACCACGGCCAGGGCCAAAGGAGTTATCAACGAGCTCCGCGAGCGCTCCGACGATCCTGAAGCGGCGGAAGACAGAGGAGCGCGCCGCGACGCGGAAGAGGGTTGCGGCGACCCGCTTGGCCGATATGAAAACCGCCCGGCTGTGAACCGGGCGGCAGAGCGGGTTGCCAGAAAGTTTGGATCGGGCGTCAACGCACGATTTGAGGATCAAAACGCGATAGAAATAAGCCGTGCAATCTGGGGTAACAGTTCTCGCGTCGTCCAAGGCGGCAACCCGCGCTCAATGCGACACGGCAACTATGCCGGTTCCGCTAGTGCCGCGTGGCGATCATGTTTTCCCAGCGCGTCCCAGGCGGCATCCTTGTTCCTGTGCTTGCCGGGGATGCGGACCCAAGCTTCACGCGCTGTGCGCAT
>DATBYR010000005.1:0-2428 GCA_036513565.1 Methylocella sp.
CTATGCGGCCGAGGCGGGCGGTCTTAACGGTTTTCTCGTCAAGGTGGAGCAACAGCTTGGACGCCCACTTACGCGCGTTGACCCAAAACACATCCGGCCGCGCCCGGCGCAAGACCGGCAGGCGCATATTGGCGCGCATCCGCAAAAGCAGCCGGGTCTTTTCTATCTCGGCGTCGTGCTCCCGGTCGGCAAGATGAGCTGCACGCAAATACGCGCGCTCGCGGAAATCGCGCGCGATCACGGCGATGGCGATATCCGCCTCACCGTCTGGCAGAACCTTCTGATCTCGGGAATCTCCGAAGGGCGCTTGAAACGGGCCAAGGCGGCGGTGGAAAAGGCGGGCCTCGAATGGCGGGCATCGTCGATCCGGGCCGGGCTTATCGCCTGCACCGGCTCGCGCGGCTGCCGGTTTTCAGCCGCCGACACCAAAACCCACGCCGAGGAAATCGCGGATTGGTGCGAGGCGCGGGTAAAACTCGATCAACCGGTCAATATCCACTTGACCGGCTGTCCCAATTCCTGCGCGCAGCATTACATCGGCGACATCGGGCTCGTCGCCGCGCGGGTTAGAGTCAACGAGGAAGGCGATACGGTGGACGGCTATCACGTCGTCGCCGGCGGTGGTTATGGCGCCACGGGCGCGATCGGCCGCGAGATTTTGCGCGACGTGAAAGCACAAGACGCACCGGCGAGGGTCGAAGGTCTGCTCAAGGCCTATCTCTCGCGTCGCACCGGCGCCACTGAGAGCTTTCAAGATTTTTCCGCGCGGCATGAGGTTGCCGCGCTCAAGAGTTTCGCCGAAGGACAAGACGCATGAACGCCATTCACCGGCCGCCGCCGGCGGCGCCCATGATTCCGGAAAACGCACCTTTCTCGCCCGAGCAGCGCGCATGGCTCAATGGATTCTTCGCGGGGCTTCTGTCATCCGGCTCGCAACCAGACACGATCCTTCCCGCGGGGGAGAGCGCGGCGTTCACCGCCACGCTTGCCCCGGCGGCGGCGGGGTTAGAGGACGACGGCGCACCTTGGCACGATCAAACCTTGCCGCTCGGCGAGCGGATGAAGCTCGCCGGCGGCCGCCCTCTGCGGCGGCGCATGATGGCCGCGATGGGGCAGCAGGACTGCGGTCAGTGCGGCTATAATTGCGAGGACTATGCCAACGCCATCGCGGCGCAGGCGGAAGAGCGCCTGAACCTCTGCGTGCCCGGCGCCAAGGAAACCGCCCGCATGCTGAAAACTCTCGTCGAGGAAATGGGCGGCGGTGCGACCGACCCGGACGAAGCCAAGGCGAAAGCCGACGCCAAGGCGGCCGCGAAAGCCCTCGACGCCGATATCCGTCCGGGGCGTTCGCGAAACTCCCCGGCCGAGGCGGTGTTTATCGCGCGCAAAAGGCTCAACCGCGAAGGGTCGGAAAAGGCGACCTATCACGTCGAGTTCGATATTTCGAACGCCGGTCTCGATTATGAACCGGGCGACAGTTTCGGCATCTTTCCGATGAACGACGAGGGCCTCGTCGAGCGGGTCATCGCGGCGATCGGCGCGCCGCGCGATTTTCCCATCGCCGGCAAGCCATTGCGCCAGGTGTTCCGCGAAGACGTTTCGCTCGGGCTCGCGCCGGATATGCTGTTCGAGCTCATCTCCTACATCACCGGCGGCGTTTCAAGGGCCAAGGCAAAAGCCTTGGCGAAAGGCGAAGATCCAGACGGAGACGCCGCAACTCTCGATGTGCTCGCGGCAGTTGAAAAATTCCCAAGGCTCCGGCCCGATCCCGAGGCCTTCGTCGAGGCCCTAGAGCCGCTGCAGCCGAGGCTCTTTTCCATCGCCTCTTCGTACAAGGCCGGACCGGGGCGCGTCGCGCTCACCATCGACCATGTGCGCTATGCGATAGATGGGCGCGAACGGCTTGGTGTCGCCTCGACCTTCACCGGCTTGGCTTTGCGGCCCGGCGACAAGGTCAAGGCCTATATCCAGCGCGCGCATGATTTCGCGCTGCCCGCCACCGGAGATACGCCCATCGTCATGGTCGGTCCGGGAACAGGCGTCGCGCCGTTCCGGGCGTTTTTACAAGAACGCATGGCCGCCAAGGCCAAGGGCCCGGCCTGGCTATTCTTCGGCCACCAGCGGCGCGCCACCGATTTTTTCTATGAGGACGAGCTGTCGGGGTTCCAGGCGGCGGGCACGCTCGCCAAGCTCTCCCTCGCCTGGTCGCGCGACGCGGAAAAGAAAGTCTATGTGCAGGATAAGATGCGCGAGGCCGGGGCCGATCTTTGGGCGTGGCTCGGCAAGGGCGCCCATTTCTATGTCTGCGGCGACGCCACGCGCATGGCACCAGATGTCGACGCGGCGCTCGTTCAAATCTGCGCGGAACACGGCAAGATGGATGCGGCCTCCGCAAAGGCTTTCGTGAAGGACCTCCGAACGCAACACC
>DATBYR010000006.1:0-6970 GCA_036513565.1 Methylocella sp.
TCGGAATGGAAGGTGCCATTCTTGCCGGTAAAACCCTGGCAAATGACCTTCGTATCCTTGTTGACGAGGATCGCCATTGCCTCAGGCCTTTCCGGCCGCCGCGACGATTTTCTGGGCGGCATCGTCGAGGTCGTCCGCTGGGATGACGTTGAGGCCGGAGCGGGCGATGATTTTCTTGCCGAGATCGACATTTGTGCCTTCGAGCCGCACGACAAGAGGCACTTCGAGGCCCGTTTCCTTCACCGCGGCGATGACGCCCTCGGCGATCACATCGCATTTCATGATACCGCCGAAAATATTCACCAGAATTCCTTTGACTTGGGTGTCGGCGGTGATGATCTTGAACCCTTCCGCCACCTTGTCCTTGGTGGCTCCGCCGCCGACATCGAGGAAATTCGCGGGCTCCGCGCCATAGAGCTTGATGATATCCATCGTCGCCATGGCAAGACCGGCGCCATTGACCATGCAGCCGATCGTGCCGGAGAGCGCAATGTAATTCAAGTCATGCATGGATGCCTCGATTTCCTTGGCGTTCTCCTCGGTTTCGTCGCGCAGGGCGGCGATCTCCGGATGCCGGTAAAGCCCGTTATCGTCGAACACCATTTTGGCGTCGAGGCATTTGAGCTCGCCCTCCGCCGAGACGATCAGCGGGTTGATTTCGAGCATCGCCATATCCTTGGCGGCGAAGGCCGCGTACAGCTGCGAGGTCAGTTTTTCCGCCTGGTTGGCGAGGCCGCCGGTAAGGCCGAGCACGTTGGCGACCGTCCGGCCGTGGTGCGGCATGATCCCGGTCGCCGGATCGATCGTGAAACTGGCGATCCTGTCCGGCGTCTGACGCGCCACTTCCTCGATGTCCATGCCGCCTTCGGTCGAAACAACGAAAGCGACGCGGCTCACTGACCGATCGACAAGGAGGGAAAGATAGAACTCCTTGACGATATTGGCGCCGTCTTCGAGATAAATCCGGTTGACCTGCTTGCCGGCCGGGCCAGTCTGTGCCGTCACGAGGGTCCGACCAAGCATTTCGCGGACAAAGGTCTCTGCCTCGGCCACCGATTTGGCGATTCTTACCCCCCCTTTGCCGCCCGCCTCCTTCTCCTGGAACTTGCCTTTGCCCCGCCCGCCCGCGTGGATTTGGGATTTTACGACCCAAACCGGGCCGCCCAATTCCTCCGCCGCGGCGACGGCATCGGCGGCCCGCAGCACCGCGATCCCGCGTGGCACCGGGACGCCGAATTCCTTGAGGACGGCCTTGGCCTGGTACTCGTGGATATTCATCTGCGATCTGTTTTCCGTCGCCCTGGCCGTTGACGGCTGACCAAGCAGTTTTCACGCCAGTTCAACTGGGCAAGCGCGCTATGAGCTGGCTGGCCCGGAGCATTTCGCCCCATGTGTATCAGACCCGCATGAACTTTTACCTATCGGGATCTGCGGCCCGCCCGGCAAAATAGTGGAATTATATACTTGACTCCTCTATCCCTATGGAAAGCCTGCGGACAAGGTTTTCTTTCCAACCCTAACAACAATCACATCGTCGGGAATTTTGGGCTTCGTCCTGAGCGTTTTGCGGTCCATGATTTTGAAGGTTACAGCTGTTTCGATCAGAACTTTTGCTGCCTCCGGAACATTAGCGCCGCTCGCATAACTATCGCTAACGGTGACCACGAACCCGACCGGGTCGTCTGTGTACACAGTACGGAAGACTCCATTTTTTCCATTGTGATCCCAGTTTGCCTCATCAAAGACAGAAACAAAATCCTGCGCATAAATGCGGCCCTCTCCGTCTTCCATTATCGATTCTATCCTTACTTTCTGTCCTTGAAATGGCTTCAGAGCATTTACAAGCGCCTCCCTCTCAACAAGGGTAAGGTGCCGTTGCTTTCTAAGTTCATCCGCCTTTGCGGATGCTTCGTCCGCTCTGTTCCTTGCAGCATCCAACTGTCCACGAATTGCTGTGATTTCTTGGTTATGTATTGTTTCTATGTCGGCTCGTTCGCGATCGCTGACGGCTTGAGCGGTGCCGATCAACTCGTCCTTCCTCACTCCGTAATAGTGAGAGATGACCTCGCTGGCGCCCAAGAGAAACAGACACACGATTCCCAGCCAAAAGTAGAAGTTGCTCCACCAACCAGCATCGTTAATGGAATCCCAACCAGGCGCCCAACTCATAGCGGCGACGTCCTCTCGATATTGGTCGCGATGGTCGCGATGTTTTCGGCCAGGTTCAAAATACCTCGCGGGCCGCGATTTCCAACGGATCGGCACGGCGCGTTGGATTTTGGGTGAGCGACATGGGGGCCGGTTCTTTCTGGGCACCGGGGTTTCATCGGAAGTCAAAGTATATAATTGCCAAAAATATCAACCGGCGAGGGCGGGGTTAATCGTCTTGCAAGCCGCCACCAAGTCGCGCACCGAGCCGATCGATTTTTCAAACATCCGCTGTTCCGATGGGTCAAGCGCAACCTCGACAATTTTCTCGACGCCTTTGGCGCCGATCACCGCCGGTACGCCGATATAAAGACCCTTGACCCCATATTCCCCGTTGAGCTTCACCGCGCAGGGAAACACCCGGCGCTTGTCCTTAAGATAGGATTCGGCCATCGCGATCGCCACCGCCGCCGGAGCGTAAAACGCCGATCCCGTCTTCAGAAGACCGAGGATCTCGGCGCCGCCCTGGCGGGTGCGGGCAACGATCGCGTCGAGTCGTTCTTGGGTTGTCCAGCCCATCTTGACAAGATCCGGCAGGGGAATTCCCGCCACGCTGGAATAGCGCAGGGAAGGCACCATGTCGTCGCCGTGGCCGCCGAGGACGAAGGCTGTGACGTCCTCGACCGAGACCTTGAGTTCCTCGGAGAGGAAATAACGGAATCTTGCCGAATCGAGAACACCGGCCATGCCGACGACCATGTTCGCCGGTAGATTCGAGGCTTTCTGCAAGGCCCAAACCATTGCGTCGAGCGGATTGGTGATACAAATGACGAACGCGTCCGCCGCATATTGCTTGATGCCGGCGCTGACCGCTTCCATGACCATGAGGTTGATGCCGAGCAGATCGTCACGGCTCATCCCGGGCTTGCGCGGCACGCCCGCCGTCACGATGACGACGCCGGCGCCGGCGATTGTTTCGTAGCTATTGGTCCCTGCGAAGGCCACATTGAACCCGTTGACTGGGCCGGATTCGGCGAGATCGAGGGCCTTGCCCTGCGGCGTCCCTTCCGCGATGTCGAAGAGCACGATGTCGCCAAGCTCCTTGAGCGCCGCCAGGTGAGCCAGGGTTCCGCCGATCTGACCGGCTCCGATCAATGCGATCTTGCTACGCACCATCTTGTGTCCTTCTTTCTCGCCATACGGCGAAAACTCACGAAAAAACGTCCGCGGAAACCGTGCAACTTATGCAAACCCAGGAGGCCGGCTGTGCGGCGCGGAGAGGCGATGCAAAGTCTGGGTCCTGGTTGTCCGCCCGCGGGCAATCTAACTTCTAACAGTTTTCCCGGCGGGAGTGAACTTGCCGCTGCCGGTTGAATAACCCGGCCTTACGGCCTCGCCCTTGCAGGGCCGGGCATGCAGCTTTCCCGCGCCCGGTTCTTCTCAAGAGGTAATTGTTCAGCCCCCCGGTTTCAGCGTGCATAAGGAGTAATAGTCATAGATGATTGCATCCAACGGCTGGCTTGGCCAATAGGCGCGATGCAGCTCGGCGGTTCTCACATTGTCCACGACGGTCATGGCTGCTTCTTCCGCGATAGATGCTAAATCGTTGACGCCAAAACGCCACGGCGCACCCATTGCCGCGAAACGCTCGACCAAGTTCGAAGTCCGTTTATCGCCGGTCGTGTGCGCGATCACCTCCTCGGCCATGTAATCGAAGGATATGTTAAACTGCCTTACGCGCTTTCTGAGGTCAGCCAAAACCCTTCTGACTGACGCCCCGGTCAAATACATTGTATTGCCTTCCCAAATGAAATAGGCCGGCAGTTCAAATCGGAAACCATTTGTCTCTAGCAGACGAAGAAAGTCGTCGGCGACATAATCGCCGGAGATAAATGTTACCCTGGCATCGATTCCGCTTTCCGCGAGTCGAACCCTCTTGAAACCTAGCGTGTTCAAATCGTCAATTTCGAAATAGGCGACCCCGGGCGCCTGCTTTCTTACAGCTCGAGTGTCGAGCCCTGCGCCGAGGATGACGATCTGCCGGCAGCCGAGGCTTAGCTGCTCGTCCAGCCTGTCGTCAAAGTAGCGGGTTCTAAGCTTAACCATCTTTTCGACGGCCGGAAAATCCGCCGAAATACCGTCCGCCGCCTGCCTCGTCCTCTCATCGAGAAACAGCGGAACAATCCGATCGCGGTATAATGGATTGGCTTCGGCGTTTTCGCGAGCGCGGTACTCGGCTACGATAAAAGCTGTTCCCGTAACGTCCTGGATTTCGGTCATCGGCACTCTCCCAAATGTCGCGGCTCATTCATTCGCATCCCGCCCTTGCCAAGGCGAGCGCTTTTGGCCCGGCGGCACTTCAAAAGCATGGACTCGATTGACAATTTCGCGGGAAGCCGGCGTCCATTTATTGACAAGCGGGGCGCGATCCGTATGGTCGCGGCCTGCTCAATACGCCCGGCCTTGGCCCCGGCTGCGTGCCTTGCGCCGCATTGAAGGAACAACAGCATGGCGAAGGCCGCAATGATCAAGATCAAGCTTTTGTCTACGGCGGACACGGGCTATTTCTATGTGACCAAGAAAAACGCCCGCACCAAGACGGAAAAACTGGCGTTCAAGAAATACGATCCGATCGTCCGCAAGCACGTCGAATTCAAGGAAACCAAGATCAAATAATTTGGCCTTGTTAGAAGTTCACGCGGCCGGGCCGAAGCGCTTGGCGAGTGCGGCAAGATAGGCGCCGCGCGCCTCCGGCAAAGTTTGACCGCGCGGGCCGAAGAGATCGCGCAGCAAAAAGAAGCCGGTCAGTCGGAAACCGTTCCTTATGTCGGCGGGAGGCGGTGCCGCGATTTCGCCACGCAGAAAAGCCGGCAGCGGCAGAAGCCGTGCTTTGTAAGGCTCGCCCGCCGCCTTCGACACAGCACGTCCGGACTTTGGCGACACATAAACGAGATCGTTGGTGGCGCCCGTCGCGGCGCATGTCCCGAGATCGAGGCCGAACCCCATTTGGGCAAGAATCTTGGCCTCGAAGCGCACCATAAGCGGCGGCAATATCTCTGGCCTGTCGATACCGCCGGCGATCCGCATCGCCGTCTCATAAAGCGCTGGATGCGGATCGCGCTCGGGGCCAAGGCGCAGCAAGGCCGCGACGAGACAAACGGCGTGCAGCGCTTCCGCGCTCGCCATCAAACGCGCCGTTCGCAATTGCACGGGCTCCACCAAAAACGTGCCGAGATGCTCGTCGAGCCGCGCCCGCCACACGAGTTCGGCGTGATTGCCTGGTTGCAACAACGGCTGCATGCGCTTGGAGCGGCCGCCCCTGACAAGCCCGAAATGGCGGCCATGCGAGCGCGTCATCGCCTCGACGATGACGCTCGTCTCGCCATGCTTTCTTGTGCCGATGATGAGGCCGTCGTCCCGCCATTCCATATTTGCTGCCGGTCAGGGAATGAGCACGGTCGCGCCCGTCGTTTCGCGGCCTTCCAGCGCGCGATGAACGTTGACCACATCTTCAAGCGGCACGGTACGATGCAAGGGGATCTTGACCGCGCCGCTCGCCACCGTGCGAAAGAGTTCGCGCGCCATTTTTTCGAGATCCGCGCGTTTCGCCGAATAGGTATGGAGCGACGGGCGAGTGGCGAAGAGCGAACCTTTCGCCGAAAGGAGGCCGAGATTGAACCCTTCGATCTGGCCCGAGGCCGAGCCATAACTCACGAACATTCCAAGCGGCCTCAGGCAATCGAGAGAGGCCGGAAAAGTTGCCTTGCCCACGCCGTCATAGACCACATCGCAGAGTTTTCCCTTGGTGATCTCTTTTACGCGGGCGGCAAAATCTTCGTCGCGATAGAGGATTGTGTGCTTGGCTCCGGCCTTCTTGGCGAGCGTGGCTTTTTCGGGCGAGCCCACCGTCCCGATCACGGTCGCGCCGAGCGCCTTCGCCCATTGGCAGAGAATGAGTCCGACCCCGCCCGCCGCCGCGTGAACGAGGATCGTATCGCCCGCTTTCACCCGAAAAGTCCGGCGCAGCAAATATTGCGCGGTGAGGCCCTTCAGCATCATCGCCGCGGCCGTCTCAAAGGAAATGCTTTTCGGCAGCTTGACGAGCCGGTCCGCATCGATCAGCCGCTCCCCCGCGTAAGCGCCAAGGGTCGCGGCATAGGCGACCCTGTCGCCAAGCTTGAAATTTTTCACGCCCTTGCCGATAGCGGCGATTTCACCCGCGCCCTCGCTGCCCGGCGTGAAGGGAAGCGAGGGGACCGGATAGGCGCCGCTGCGAAAATTAATGTCGATGAAATTGACGCCGATCGCATGGTTGCGGACAAGCACCTCACCGCGCGCTGGCGGCGGCGGCGCGATGTCTTCGATCCGCATCACCTCGGGCCCGCCAATCTCGTAAACCCGGACAGTTTTTGTCATGGTGTCCTCGAATCTTTAGGTCCGCACCACCGCCGCGTGAATTGGATACTTATACATCCATATAAGCCGTCCAGTAGCTCACAGCGGTGACGGTGTCCCGTTAAAACTTACGTCAGGCGACCAAGATTGATAAGCAATAAGCCGTGACAAGCAGCACCAGCACGGTCGTCACAAATAGCTCGGTTCGGACGCCCCCCGCCCTCTGAGGCTCGGCATCATTGATGAGACGCGTGTTGCGCGCGAAGCGCAAGTCCCCTATGACAATCAGAATGACGCCAACGAGCATGAGAGCGAGCCCATCGTAGCGCCCGAGCGGCCCGGTCAGTCTTTCGGTCCTGATTCCTCCCCCCACTCCGGCGGCGGTGCTCGCCAGTGCCAGAATGAACAGATTGAATTTCTCGACAAC
>DATBYR010000007.1:0-3042 GCA_036513565.1 Methylocella sp.
CACTCCGTATTGCTACGGCGTTCGACTTGCATGTGTTAGGCCTGCCGCCAGCGTTCGTTCTGAGCCAGGATCAAACTCTCAAGTTGAATGAGAATTTGGTACCGGCTGGTCACTATCTCTATGACGAGTCCCAAGCACACCGGCCTGCGAACCATAGGTTCGCAAACTTGGTGAACTTAAGTTACGTGACCGCCAGAGTATCTCATCGACCGCAAACATTATATCGATATAATGCATACGGTCCGCAAGGACTCCGCCGTCCACGTTTCTCTTTCTTCCTATTTAATTGTCAAACAGCAAAGTCTCGTCAAACAGAACAGCCTGATTAACCAGATAAAGTCTGATAAACCCGGCAACGCGCTTGCGCCCGGCGCCGAAACGCCCTCTTCCCGGCTTTTTTTACCGGGTGGTTTTTAGGCCCGAGGAACTCGAGAGAAACGATCCGTGCCGGCCGCCCAAGGCAGCGTTGGAGACGCTGCTCGGCTTATAGGTCGAGCCCGCTCCGACTGTCAACCTGCGTTTTCGAAAAACGTCCAAAACGCTCCGCCACGGCTCCCCAGTTGCGGCGAATTTACTCACTTCTCCAGTTACTTACTCCAGTTCCTTAATTGCCCGCTCAACCATTTGGCCCGGCGGACATTCGGTCTTTCGGCCAGGCCTCCGCAAGAAAAGTTCGTCACGGCGGGGGATTAGATATCATTGCAAACATGGAAAGTGCAAGGGGGCCCGCGAATAAGAACAAAAATAAAGAAAGCAAGGCATCGATACGGGCGGCAAACTTGAACCTTTACCCCACACGGGGCTAGACGGCTCCCGTCCCCGCCGTTCGTCATCCGGCATAAAAGCGGCGCGGCACCCATCTAGCTTGATCACATTATTGCACCGCATTAGGGGTTCCGGGGTTGACTGGCGCCATTTTCTAACAAACCGCGTCGAGCGGAATAGGTTCATGACCGGTCAACTGGTTACTTAACGAAGCCAAACCTCGGCACTCAGGGTCCGGCATCGTTCGACCCGGAGGGCCCAAGCGGGAGATGAAAATGTCCGGAACGATCGCTAACTTCATAATCCAACTTATCGCCGGCGCGGTCGGCGGGAACGCGGCTGGCGGCCTTCTGAAAAATATCAACCTCGGCCCCCTCGGAATACGATCGCCGGCGCCGCCGGCGGGGGCATTGGCGGTTCAATCCTATCGGGGCTTATACCTGCCCTGGGCAGCGCGGCGAGTGGCGCGGGCGGCTTCGATATTGGTGTGCTGGCCGGGCAATTGGCGGGCGGCGGCATCACTGGCGCTATCGTCACGGCGGTGGTCGGCCTCATCAAAAATGCCTTGATCAAAAAAGCCTGACGGTCGGAGCGGAAAGTTTGCAGTTATCCGCATGTGATCGCGGCATAAAACCGGCCGGCGCCAACAAAACCCCGCCACCCGGTGTGAAGTGGGCCCGGCATTCTTGCGACGGCCGGGATCGAGATCTCGATGGACGGCCGATCTGTCCGGTTTAGGTAGCGGACGATCTGCCCGGTAATTTTCAAACTCTTTGGGAGGGTTTGGGATGCGCCGCAGGAGAACAGCCAGAAGAAGCGGCAAGAAGCGGACAAAACACGGCGCAAGGCCAATGCAGAAAAACCATCGGCCGCGAGGCGCGCCCGCCCTGGGCGGAGGTATGGGCCAAGACTGGGGGCTAACGATCGCCAGAAAATAAAGCCCCGCGCCAATTTCTATTCGGAAGCGATGGCGCGTTCGAACGCTACCTCGGCTTCAAGGCCGGCAAGATCCCGGCCGATTGTTGCAACCGCCAATTTCTTGCCGCCCCGGCGATAGCTTATCGCGCAGTCACGCGCCTCGAGACTGCCCTCGATTTCCGCCTTATCCCAGCGTTCGGCATGCCCCACGTAGGCAATCTGCAGATCGTATTGTTCGGTCCAGAAGAAGGGGATGGCGTCGAATCGTTCGCGTGCCCCGAGGATATTGCGCGCGGCCGTCTTGCCTTGCCTCTCGGCGACGACAAAGTGTTCGACTCGAATCGATTCGCCGGTGAGCCGGTCCGGCCAGCGCGCGATGTCTCCGGCCGCGAAAATTCCGGGGGCACTCGTCTCGAGATACTCGTTCACCGCGACCCCGCGGTCGATAAAAATCCCTGCTTGCTCCGCCAATGCGATCGAAGGCCGGACGCCAACGCCGGCGACAACGAGATCGGCGTCAAGCGTTTCGCCATTTCTCAATATGACGCTTTGCGCGGAAATGGATGCCGCCGTCGTGCCGAGATGGAACGTTACGCCATGCTCCTCGTGCAGCCGGCGAAGGAAATTTCCGGCATCCGCGCCAAGAATCCGCTCCATCGGGATGGTCTCGGGCGCCACGACAGCGACCTCGATAGTTCGGGCGCGAAGCGATGCCGCAACTTCGAGACCAATAAAACTTGTCCCGAGCACAACAGCTCGCCGCGAAGCTTGGGCGTTGGCGATAATAGCACGGCTGTCGGCCAGCGTGCGCAGATAATGCACATGCGGAAGATCGCCGCCAGGGAGGTTTAGGCGCAGCGGTTCGGCGCCGGTGGCGAGGAGAAGCGCATCATACATCAATTCGCTGCCATCGGCGAGGCGCAGCTTACGGCTCGATGGATCGAAGGCGGCGACGCGCGTGGCGAGCTTCAGATCGATATTATTCTCTTTGTAGAAGTCCGGCGATCGCAAGGGGATCCAGTCTTCTGGCGCCGAGCCCGCGAGAAAGCCCTTCGATAGGTTCGGACGATCGTAGGGAGCGCTGTCATCGGCGCTCAACATGGTGATCCGGCCAGAATAGCCCTCGTTGCGGAGCGTTCCGGCGGCGGCGTTGGCGGCCGCGCCGCCCCCCACTATGACGACGGATCGAGGCAAAGTGGGCGAGGTCAGCGCACGCGGCGCCGCCTTTTCCAGCTTTTCGTGAACATATACGGCCCCGCCCCGCCGTTCGACGCGGAAGCACGACACTGGGTTGAGCGCGGGCGCGCGAAGGGCCTCGCCGGTGCGCAGGCTGAAACACGCATGATGCCAAGGGCAGCG
>DATBYR010000008.1:0-3426 GCA_036513565.1 Methylocella sp.
GCGCCATTGACGATGAAGCTTTCGAGGAAGCTGTTGCCGCGCTATCGCGGGACGCCGGTAACGACGTTGACGATCACCGGTCCGTCCTGTCCGTCGCCGTCGTGCGGCTGCGGGGCCTTGCCATAGCCGCGATCGAGCAGCTCTCGGCATGCCGCCACGGCCACTGGCCCCGAGCCCTTCATCAGCGCGACAAGCCGCTTGATCGCGGCTGGTCCATGAACGGCAGCAATCTGACGGATTTCGGCGGTCGCCTTGTTCGGGGTCCCGGCTTTACGCCCGCCCGTCTTGCGCCCGTACATTGTCTATTTTCCTCTATTTTAGATTATGGAACGGACGGCATTGCTCTCAAGGGTAGCGAGGGTAAGCGCCTGACGTATGGCCTTCGAGTATTCCTCTCGCGTCCCCCATTTGCAACTTGTGAAACTCAACGTGCGCTTCGTAGTCCTTGGCAAGCACCTGGATTCTCGGCAAGTCTGGCGGCTTCCGCGCCGCGAAGGTGGCGAGCAAAGTCCGGATCATATCGACGTGCTCCGCGGTCCCTGGCGGCGCCACGCCAAGCGCGATCATTTCTTCGCACTCGGCAAGCTGGGCGCGCATCATTTCGACAATGGTTTCGGCAAGCGCCTTGTCTGCCATTTACTCCTCCACGGGCTCACTCAGGCCTCGCAAGCCGCCCCGCGCGCGCCACCCGTCGCACCAATCATTGGTATTTGAGTGTTTGTCACGATGCCGTAATGTTTCAACGCCATAACGGGCAATCGCTGGGTTCTCCAGGGCCCGCGAAGACGCCTGCTGAGTTTGGCTGGCTTTCCCCCGCGGCTATCCGCCAGGCGCAAGCCCCTGATCTGGCGCTCCTCCCGGTCAGGGGCCTCCGCCCGCGCCGCATTGCCATGCTCATTCTGGGGAGCGTCCCGGCACTCTTGATTTCTCAGCGGCAAGCATTAACTATAGTTCATGTCGCGATGTGGTGCAGCTCTACAGCGTGCGGCAGACATGGCTCGCATCCGCGACACAGCCCCGGTCATTTGCCGGGGCTTCGTTATTTTCGAGGTGCGTCATGCCAAGAGGCCCCAAGGCGAGCGCCGCATCGCCCCCGCGCTCACTCTGCAAAATAGCGCGCAAAGTTGCGGGGCATTCCCGTGAAGCGTCCACCGCCTTCAGCGAAGCGCGCGTTCTTGCACGCCGGGTCCGCCATAGCCGCCTCAATTGGATCAGCATAACATGCTGGATGTTATAGCTGAATCGCGGCAAATGCGCTGCAAATGAATGCGTCATCCGGCGAATACGGGGTGAAGCCTCCGTGACGATATTTCCCGTTGCGCTCGATATTTCCCGTTGCGCTTCCCCTTCGGCGCTCCACTGCCAGCCGCGCCGCCATGCATTCGGCAACAGGTCTTGCGAACCTCGCATCGGCGGGGGGCCCTAAACCCGGCGGAACCTCCGATCCTATTTCCGATAATTATTTTCCGTACCCTCTGATCAGGGGGCGCGGGGTTTGAAATTAGCTCATAAGTTGGCATTAGCTCATGGCACTTGTACGAGTTCATAATAATGTGTCGGGCGCCGTCTTCGGCACCCGCCCCGGCCTCCTCCCACTGGGGCAAACGGCCGAAGGCGGCGCGGCAAGCGGACCGCGAGCGAGTCCGGACCGGTATGAAGGGCCTTAGTTTGTCACGGCTTACCGAAAGCCAAAGCGGCGGGAGAGGCGAAAAAAATATTTGCGCCCAATCGCCGGTTTAGCTCCCAATATCTGGTTAGGCGCCGGGCAGTTCCCTGCACCGGCACTGGATCCGACTGAACGCTAACATTGCGAGCAGTGTTTCCACTACGCACCGCCCCGAAGCGATAAATGGACATCGCGGGGTTGCGCCGAGGCGACTTCTTTCCCCTGTTCTTACCAGGCAACGCAATGATCCATTCGTCGCATCGGGATCGCAAGACCAAGGCAATTGCCGAAGTGTTGGCAATGATGCCTGACGTTCACCCTGAACTCGTGCCATATCGGCCGCGTCCCGTCCGCGAGACAGACGAATGGCTGTGGGAGAGCGCCACCGAATTTTGCGCCGCCATGGACCGTTATGCAGAGCACGCTATGGAAATTAAGAGAGAGAATCGACGGCCTCCCGGCCGCGCCAGCCTTCCCGCGCCAGCGTGATCGTCCTGCGACGCGCAAGCTGTGGCCACCGCACGGCTCAGGACCGGCAAAACAGCTCTTCCGGCCACCTACCCATCTACCGGCAACGCTTCGCTCTGGCCGCGCTGCCCCGCGCGCAGCTACCACAATCGCCAACCGCCGCCGCATGGAGCCCAAATCTGACACAGGCCGCCGGTCATGATCGTTGTCCCAAAGCGCACGTTTGGCGCAAGGCTGCCCGCCTAAACCTCCGTGAAACCTAACCACGCAAGCGGCGGCAATGACGGCCACGGGAAGCGCGCCTGGGCGCGTGTGGCGGGGAAAATCGAACAATGGAACCAAAGCAAGAGCGCCGGAATGAAGCGCGCCGCCGCCGCCGCAAAGGCGATGGAGGCAAAGGCGCCGAATCGATTGCACGGTCCTCAACCTGTCTGGCGGGACTGGCGTGCAAAACCTTGCGTGCGACGGCTTCGGCGTTGTCACACAGACTGATGTCCAACAGCCTTAAGCGATGCTGAAATTATCAAAAGACGTCGCGATAATCGTCCTTCTGTTGTTGATTTGGGCGGCGGTGACTGCGGCCCCCTTGGGTTATGTCGTCATGAGAATGGGATTGAGATAATCATCTTCCCGCGAATTCCAGAAGTTGGATTGGATCGGAATGCCAGTAGGTCGCCCTAAAGGTCTGCCTCATACAGGCGGCCGACTTAAAGGCACACCAAATCATGCCACCGCTGAAATCAAGGAACTTGCGCGCGTTCACGGGCCGGCCGGTGTTGCTCGCCTCGCCCAGCTCGCCTTTGAGGATCCGCCCGGCGAAATGGAAGCGGTGAAAAAGCTCGCGCAAATGTTCGAGGCCGGCGCAAAGCATGTTGACATCGTAAAATATGCGCGCTCCGCGTTTCAAGGGCGAAGTGAAACGACGTGCGTTGCGGCGATTAAAGAGCTTTTCGACCGTGGTTACGGCGTGTCCTGGGGCTTTTCGGATATCGTAACGTGTTGATCGTCAACACGCTAATGATCGGCATAACCATCTGTCTCTACGCGCTGGTGACCGCGCAAACGCCGCTGGCGGAGATCATAGCCATTGGCCTTGCTTTGGGGTTTTTCAATTCCCTGCAGTTTTCCAGCATCAATAGCATGGCCTATGCGACATCGAGACGCATGAATCGAGCATGGCGAGCACGATAGCCAGCTCGTTTCAGCAAATCTCCATGAGCTTCGGCCTGGCCTTCGGATCGCTGGTGGCGGCGTGGTATCTTGGAGATCTGCCGCAGTCCGATCGCCTCGCG
>DATBYR010000009.1:0-2773 GCA_036513565.1 Methylocella sp.
TCAATCTGGATGCCCAAAGCCTCGTTTTCGACGATTCCACCCTGTTCGACTGGAGCAAATATTCGGGCTATGACCGGTTCGAAACCGGCACCAGGTTGAATTACGGCGCCCAGTTCACCATAAATTTCAACAATGGCGGTCATGCCAACCTCATCGGCGGACAATCCTATCAGCTTGCGGGCACCAATTCCTATGCGACGCCGGATGCCGCCAATGTTGGATTAAGTTCGGGACTGGACACAAGACGCTCCGACTATGTCGGCGCCGTTACAATCGCGCCGAATTCCATTTTGTCGTTCATCGGCAAGGCTAGGTTCGACGTCGATACATTGCAGGCGCGGCGCGTCGATCTTATCGCTTCGTATAATTTGGGTGCCTTGACCGGTTCCATTCAATTCGCCAATTATCTGGCGCAACCCCTCATCGGCTATGACGTGCGCCGCGAAGGTCTTGGCCTCTCCTCGCGCTACAAGATCAGCGATAATTATTTCGCGCAGGGCAACATCGTCTTCGACATGAGCCGGCATCTCTATCCCCCCGCTTTGATTGGCTTCACAAATCCTGGCCCCTTCGCGATCGCGGCCTTTGGAGTGGGCGGCGGTTATCAGGACGAGTGCACGACCTTTTCGGTCAATTACAGCTCGACTTATCAGGACTACGGGAGAGGCTCCTTGGTCCGCAACCAAACCGTGTTGCTGCAGCTGCAACTGCGCACCCTGGGAGATGCCAAGGTGACCCAGACCTTCCTCAACACCACGGCGCTCGACGGCGTCAAATATTGATTTTACATGTCTTGCTTGGTTGCCGTCGACCGGCCTCAGGTCTGGCGGGAGAGAGCCTGCCTTAGCCCGAAAAAGGAGAGAACTAGATCATGGGAAAAGGAAACGATGCGCGGTGGCCCCGTGGCGCGCGAAGTCTTTGCGTGGCCATTGCCGCGATCGCCGCTTTCATGGCGCTCGCCGGCGGCCCCGCCTTCGCCCAGGAAATCGTCGCCAGCATCAACGGCGATTCGATCACGAACATCGATATCGACGAGCGGATGAAGATGCTTCGCGTTTTGCGCAAACCGGCGACGCGCGACGCCGCGATCGAAAGCCTCTTTACGGATCGCCTTGAAATCCATGAGGCTGGCAAATTTGGCGTCGACCCGAGAGACAGCGACATTTCGCAACGAATCGTCACGGTCGCGCAGGACATGAAACTTGCCCCGGATGCCTTGGTCGAGGCACTTCAGCACGCCGGGGTGACGCCAGACCACTTCAAAGCCCATTTCCGCGCCGACCTTGCTTTTTACATCCTGGTGCAAGCCTTGAACAAGGGCGTCGAAGCGAGCGAGGAACAGGTTCGTGCCGAACTCGCCAAGCAGGGCGGCAAAACGGCCTCCGGAACCGAATATACGGTGCGTCAAATTATTTTCCCGATCCCCCACTCCGCGACGGTCGCGGCCTTGACGGAGCGCGCCCGCGAGGCCGAGCAATTGCGCGCGCGGTTCACCGACTGCGATAGCGACCTTCCCCTTGCCCGCGCCATGTACGACGTGACGGTTCGCGAGCCCCTGACCAAGACCTCGGTCGAAATCAGCGAGGGTCTCCGCCAATTGCTCGAGAAAACCCCGGCGGGCCATCTCACGGCGCTGCAACGCTCAAGCGAGGGACTTGAAATGATCGCGGTGTGCGCCAAGGGCACGGCCAAGGACGATAGCGCGGCGCGGGCCGCGATCTCGCAAAAGATTCTAGCGGCGCATATCGCGGCCGACGGCGAACGGCGTCTCAAGGAATTGCGCGCGAGAGCCGTGATCGTCCAACGTTGACGTCGAGGTCGTGATGGCGCGATCGCTGCCGGCAAACATTCTTCCCTTGGCTTTGACGCAGGGCGATCCTTCGGGGATCGGTCCCGAACTCACGTTGAAAGCCTGGCTTAAGACTCATGATCAGCCAGACGCGCCGCCTTTCCTGGCGGTTGCCAACCCGGATCGCCTCGCGGCAATCGCGCGGGACTTGGACCTCAAGGTTCCCGTCAAGATCGTCGCCGGCGCCGAGGCCGCGCCGGTGTTTCGCCACGCCTTGCCGGTTTACGCCTTGAACCATTCCGTCGCCGGGAAGCCGGGCACGCCGGATGTGAGGGATGCCGCCGGAACCATCGCCTCGATTGAAACTTGCGTGCGCCTCATCCGCGCCGGCGAGGCTTCGGCCACCGTCACCAATCCGATCGCCAAGGAACTCTTCTATCGCGCAAGCTTTCGCCATCCGGGACATACCGGGTTTCTGGCCGAATTGGCGGAGCGCTATTTCGGCGAACGCGCGCGGGCGGTGATGCTGATCTGGTCGCCGCAATTCGCCGTCGTCCCAGCAACGATTCATGTTCCGCTCGCGCGCGTTCCGGCGCTCTTGACGCGGGACCTGCTGGTCGAAACAGGGGCGATCGTGGCGGAAGGTCTCGCTTCGCGCTTTGGTATAAAAAAACCGCGCTTGGCGTTCACCGGGCTCAACCCTCATGCCGGCGAGGGCGGGGCCATGTGACGCGAGGAGATTGAGGTCATCGCTCCCGCTCTCGCCGATCTCGCGGCCGCGGGAGTGGCGGTGAGCGGACCCCATGCGGCGGATAGTCTATTCCGTCCCAGCGCGCGCAAGAGCTATGATGCCGTCGTCGCCATGTACCACGATCAGGCGTTGATTGCGGTCAAAACCGTCGCCTTCGCGCGCGCCGTCAATGTGACCTTGGGCCTGCCCTTGATCCGCACCTCGCCGGATCACGGCACGGCCTTCGACATCGC
>DATBYR010000010.1:0-2458 GCA_036513565.1 Methylocella sp.
CCGGGTGCATGCCGCGTATGATGCCGAATATGCCCAACGCTTCTAGCGGGTGCTCCTGCAGGCCGATCGCGTGTTCAAGGCATTCCGCACGCGCTTTATCGGCAAATGCAGCCCCGTACATTTTTTCTGGGGCAGTTTCGATTTGGCGGTGACGCGATTTTCCGGCCGCCCGGCGCCGCTTCACCCGGGCGGTATTCCCAATCTTTCGGATGAGGTCGTGCGCGAGGCCTATTCGCATGAGGTGAGCAGCGCAGGCTTTTGGCCCGGCGGCGGCGGCATCGATTATCCGGCCTTCTCCTCCTACGCTTATCCCATCCCAGAGGGTTTTCGCTCAACTCCTGTCCAGCCCGAGGCCGCCTTTTTCAGCCAAGAACTGGGCGAGTTCGTCTTGCCCTACGATGCGGTGCGAACATCCGCGTCGCCGGATAGGACCCTCCTAGACTTCCTGCAAAGCACCGCGCAGCACTCGAATGCGCGCCGAGAATTCCGGGTATGCCGCGCGCAATTTTGTAGAGCCCGAACGACTTGACGTGAGCAAAATTCCAACGCGGGTGGCGGAGGCCCACAGGCCAACGGACCAGCGGGTCGGCGCATTGCGCTTGCTGGATTTTGAGACCGCGCGGCAGGATCTCCGTGCTGACCGCGGAGCTTAGAGAGTCGAGCAAAGCCAATATCAATTTCGGACGGGCCCCCTGCGATGAAGGCATCATCCGCGCCGTGGCGGACACGCCCGGCTGCGCCGAGCGCGCCCGGCCATGGGTACTGGCCGTGACCATCCTGGGCTAGAAAGTTTTGTGATTTTTCTGGCGACCTCGGCAGGGCTCGAACCTTCGACCTCCCCCTTGAAGGCGAGTCGCGCCGAACGAGCTAGATCAAGCGGGGGCAAACAGTGCTAAGCATCGGGTGGGCCTCAGGGCCCAGGGCCTATCGGCCCGAAGGGAAGAGACCAAATGCGCTACGTTCTTGCGACGATCTTCCTTTGCACGGTCGGTATGCCCGCGGCGTCCGCTCTGCCAACGGTCAGCCCCAATTCGCTTGCGGCGTCGAAAGCGGACCCAATGGTGCAGGTGGTGAGGCGCAACCGCCCACACTCTCATCGTCACAGCCGCAGAGGCGACGGCATCCGGCCTTTGGTCGGAAGCGGTGACTACTAAATCAGGTTCCGAGCCGCCGCACCGCGCGACTTAGCATTTTTGCAGCGGCGGATTGTGCGTCCGCGCAAATAGGTTCCGAGGGTTACAGACTTGGTGCCTGTCAAGCTCGACAGTTCCACCGCGGTTTGCACATTGGCCGCATTGCGCTATTCAGGCATGGCCGAAGGATAGGTGAGTCGCGGTCCTCGCCGGGCGGATACATGTGCCTTGAAATCGAAGAGGAAACTCGGGGGTTTCTATGGGGGGGAATGGCTGTAGCGGACTCCGACTCGAACCCCCGGCGATGGAATTCTCCCTGGGGCAACCGTGACTGAGCTTATCGACGTTGCGGGACGTCGACGGCACCAGCGTATCCGCAGTCTTTCTGTGTGCCGCTATTTGTGCGGGCAGGGGCCCCGGCAAGCCGGCTGACAAGGCCTCCTTAACTGAGACGTCTCAAGGGCGCCGCGGCTCAAAAATCGACTGGACTTCTGCCGCGAAGGACGCATTGCTATGGGCGTCGGCCGGTTGACCTGCTCGCCCGCCAACGCGCTGAGGGCTCGCCCCGCGATGTGCGGGGCTTTGGGTCGTGCGAGCGTCAATTCCGGCGCCGCGAACCAACGAAGCCCAAACGATGTCGACCATTTCCATAAAATCCCGGAACACGAATAACGCCGCCGCACCTAAGAAGGGGAGCGCCCAATCGAAGACGGCATTCCGGCGTAAGGTCACGTCTCCTGCTGCCAACGCCAAGAAACCGACGCGATCTGTTGAATCGAAGGCCGGGCGAGTCGCCGCCACCAAGACGCTGAGGAAGGCTGACGAACCAAAGGTCGCGCGAGTGACCAAGCAGGAGCGGGTGCTCACCCTCCTGAGCCAAACCGAGGGGGCCAGCATCGAAGGGATGATGCAGGCGACGGACTGGCAGCAGCACAGCGTGCGCGGGTTTCTCGCGAGCACCGTGAAAAGGAAGCTCGGCTTTTCGCTAACATCCTTGAAGCCCAACGGGGGCGCTCGCCGCTACCGCATCGAAACGCGGCGCGTTCGCTGACATGGCCAAAGCGGCGATCGATGTCGCAAAGGCGCTCGTGCGGCTCTCGGCGTTGACCATCTTCGAGCTGCGCCGAGAGTGGCGGCGGCTTCACCGGATGCCGCCGCCGATGCGGCTCTCCCGCGACCTCTTGATCCGAGGGATCATTTATCAGGTTCAGGAGCGGGCGTACGGCGGCCTCACCACGGCCACCGCACGGAAGCTGGAGCAGGCCGCCGCCGATCCGCTGAGCCGCGGCGTGGCCAAACCCGTACAGCCGATCTCCTTGAGGCCG
>DATBYR010000011.1:0-9600 GCA_036513565.1 Methylocella sp.
CGATTGTTTATGGCTTGGCCGGGGGCAAAGGCTTGCTGGGAAGAGGGGTCACCCGCGCCGAACTCGAAAAGCCTACCCCTTACAATACCTATTTGATCGACGGCTTGCCGCCGGGGCCGATCGCCAATCCTGGCCGCGCGGCGCTCGAAGCGGTTGCAAACCCATCCCGCACCCAGGATCTTTATTTCGTCGCCGATGGCACTGGCGGCCATGTTTTTGCGGAAACGCTCGATCAGCATAGCCGCAACGTGCAGCGTTGGCGGCAGATCGAAAAGGACGCGAAGGACAAGCAGGAGCAGCCAGCGCCCGACTTGGACAAGACCGCGCCGGAAACGGCCCCGGCGGCAACTCAGCCCGGCGCCGGCCAGAAAAGCGAGAGTGGAATGCCGTCGTCCGTCTACGGATCGCTGCCAGCGCCGCTCGACGCCCCGCGAAGCGCGATGCCCGCACCACCATCCCTTTCCTACGCGCCGGCCGTCTCGGCCATGGCGAAAGCGATGCCAGCGGCTTCCAACAGAAAAGCTCAAGCCAACGAATCCGAGGCCAAACCCGCCGCGACGGTGAGTGCATTCACCTTGGGGCCGGGGCTCGCCGAACTTGGCATTTCGATTGGAGGTGTTCGCTCTCCAGCCGCCGCGACGCTCGACGGTCCGATCGGGCAAGAGGATGCGGCGGATGCGCCAGGCCAGGACGTCACTTTTCCCGTCTCGGCAGGCGGCCGGCCCGAGCAATACGCACGCTCCGCACGCCCTGGCCTCGCACCGGGCAGCGACGTTTTGCCGGATAAGTCCGAACGGCCAGGAACTTTCCCCGCGCCGCAGCGGCAAAACGACGGACGGGCCGTGCATGCGGGGGCCTTCGACGCATCCGAGGGAACCCCCCTCGACCCTCTCCGGAATAAGACCTACGACCTGAATTACGCTAAAACCGTGCCCCCAATTCAATAGGCGGGAATTGCTTCCGGGACCTTGGCCGGGTTGGCCCGCGCGTCAGGCCGCGAGGGCCGATTCGGGCGGCTTGAGCGCAAACCCGAGGCTTGCGGCAATTGCCGGATGTGTCACGTGGCCGCGATGCACATTTAGGCCGCCGCGCAGGCCAGGGTTGCTGGCGATCGCGCCGAGCCCGCCGGCGGCAAGGGCAAGGCCATACGGAAGCGCCGCGTTGTTCAGCGCATGAGTCGATGTGAACGGCACCGCGCCGGGCATATTCGCGACGCAATAATGGACCACCCCGCCTTTGATGAAAGTCGGGGCGGCATGGGTCGTCGCATGCGAGCTTTCGAAACAGCCGCCCTGATCAATCGCGATATCGACGAGAACAGCGCCTTGCTTCATGCGGCTTAACATTTGTTCAGTGACAAGCTTCGGCGTGGTGGCGCCCGGGATAAGCACCGCGCCGATCACCGCATCGGCGGACAAAATCGCATCCTCGGTCGCCGCCGCCGAGGCAAACCTAGTCTTGGCCCGCCCTTGGAACAATTCGTCGAGCTGACGCAGGCGCGCGAGCGAGCGATCGAGGACTGTCACATCGGCGCCAAGACCGGCCGCCATCCGTGCCGCTTCGGTTCCGGCAACGCCGCCGCCCAGCACGGCGACCCGCGCCGGCAGAACCCCCGGGACGCCCCCAAGCAGGATGCCGCGGCCGCCGTTCTGGCGCCGCAGAGCCATGCCCGCCGCCTCGATCGCGAGCCGCCCAGCGATTTCGCTCATCGGCGCGAGAAGTGGCAGGCCTTGGCCGTCCGGCCCGGTTACGGTTTCATAGGCGACGGCGGTGCAGCCGGACGCCAACAATCCTCTTGTCCGCGCGAGATCGGCCGCAAGATGCAAAAATGCGAAAACGATCTGATTTTCGCGCAGCTTCGTCCATTCGCTCTCTTGCGGCTCCTTCACCTTTACGATCATTTCGGATTTCGCAAAAATTTCGGCGGCGGTGTCGACTATTGTGGCGCCAGCCGCCAGATAGGCCTGATCCGTGGCATTGATCCCGGCGCCGGCGCCGGTTTCGACGCTCAGCTCGTGCCCAGCAGCGACGAATTCACGGACTGACTCCGGGGTCAACCCGACCCGATATTCATGGTCCTTGACTTCCTTCGGCACGCCGATCCGCATTCGCCACGCTCCAGATCAAAACGCCGCATATGCCCAATCGCCCTGGATATGGTACGATTCATCTTGGAAAACAATCCGGCGATAGCGAGAACCCCGAAGCCGCCGAGCCAAAACCGGCGGTGACCGCCTGTCGATTCGGCTGATAGGGAGGTGCCGTCGGTGCGGTCCGGGATCCGAGCGGCGGGCGCAAGCCGATGGGAAAAAGAAGGGATTAGTCACGCTCTTGTCACTAATGACAACGACATTCCAGCGGCCGTTAGGTCAAAGGAGAGGATATTGAGTTCGCAAGCGGAAAGACGAAAGCTGGCCATTGTTAAACACGGAGCGGAGCCAAAACGCGGCATGAAAAGCAGTCCGGCCGCGGTGAACGATATTCCGGCCCCAGTGGCGGCGGCGGATGGGAGCGATTGTGCCGCGGTTTCGATTGAATTCGCCGCGCAGGCCGACACGGTCCAAGGAGCGTCCGCGCCGGCCGCTTCGATTCCTCCCACCAATGATCGCGACGAATTCGCCGCGCCGGCGCGCGAGATTGCATCATCGCCGCGCCGCTTCATCAACCGCGAATTGTCCTGGCTCGAATTCAACCGGCGGGTCTTGCTGGAGGCCTCGAACCGCAATCACCCATTGCTCGAACAATTGCGATTCCTGTCGATTTCCGCCGACAATCTCGATGAATTTTTCATGGTGCGGGTCGCCGGACTTCGCGGCCAGATGCGCGCCGGAATCGCGGCGCCATCCGAGGACGGGCTTTCGCCGCCCGAACAGCTTGGCAAGATCCGTGAGCGCGTAAACCTTTTGGCGGCGGAGCAGCAGCGCCGCTGGCGCGAGTTACGCAAGGAGCTGCAAAGCGCGGGGATAACGCTGGTCGACCCGCCGGACCTGACCAAGGCGGAAACGGAATGGCTGCGCCAGCATTTCCTGACGCATGTTTTTCCGGTTCTGACGCCGCTTGCCGTCGATCCGGCGCATCCGTTTCCGTTCATCCCCAATTTCGGCTTTACGATCGCGCTCGAATTGCTCGGGCCAAGCGACCACAAGAACCGCAAGGCCTTGATCCGCCTCCCAGCCAAGATCGAACGGTTCATCCGCCTCCCCGACGAGCCGGGAGGGAAGGGCCAGCGCTTCGTCGCGCTCGAAACCGCGATCGGCATGTTCACGCAAAGCCTGTTTCCCGGCTATCACGTACGTGGTCACGGACTCTTCAGGGTCATTCGCGACAGCGATCTCGAAGTCGAGGAGGAGGCCGAGGATCTGGTGTTATTGTTCGAGAGCGCGCTGAAGCGCCGCCGCCGGGGTTCGGTCATCCGGCTCGAATTCGACAGTAGCATGCCCGAGGAGCTGCGCGGATTTGTCGCCGAGGAACTCGATGTCGTCGGAGATGAGATTTTTATCCTGGACGGGATGCTGGCCTTGAACGAGCTGTCCGAGCTTGTCGGTCTCGACCGGCCGGACCTCAAGTTCAAGCCTTATAATCCGCGCTTTCCGGAGCGTGTCCGCGACAATGGCGGCGATTGTTTCCTCGCGATCAAACAAAAGGATCTCGTCGTCCACCATCCTTATGAATCCTTCGACGTGGTGGTCCAGTTCCTCAATCAGGCGGCGGCCGATCCCAATGTCGTCGCGATCAAGCAGACGCTCTATCGCACCTCCTCCGACAGTCCGATCGTGCGCGCCCTGATCGAGGCGGCGGAAGCAGGCAAGTCGGTGACCGCCCTCGTCGAGCTCAAGGCGCGCTTCGACGAGGCCGCCAACATTCGATGGGCGCGCGATCTCGAACGTGCCGGCGCGCAAGTGGTGTTTGGCTTCATCGAATTAAAGACGCACGCTAAATTGTCGATGGTCGTGCGCCGTGAAGCAGGCTCCCTCATCACCTATTGTCATGTTGGCACCGGCAATTACCATTCGGTGACGGCAAAGATCTATACCGACATTTCGTTCTTTACCGCCGATCCGGTCATCGGACGCGATGTCTCGCGTATTTTCAATTATATCACTGGCTATGCCGAGCCGGCCGGGCTCGAACGGATGGCTGTTTCGCCGATTTCGCTCAAGCAGCGGCTTCTCGAACATATTGGGCAGGAAATCGCCTTCGTCAAAGCCGGCAAGCCCGCCGCGATCTGGGCGAAGTGCAATGCCCTCGTCGATCCCGAGATCATCGACGCCCTCTATGCGGCGAGCAATGCGGGGGTAAATATCGACCTGGTCGTGCGCGGGATCTGCTGCCTCCGGCCGGGCGTCGAGGGGTTGTCCGAAAACATAACGGTTAAATCGATCATCGGCCGGTTTCTCGAGCATGCCCGGGTTTATTGCTTCGGCGGCGGCCATGCTCTGCCGCATCCCAAGGCGCATGTCTATATTTCGTCGGCCGACCTGATGCAGCGTAATCTCGACCGGAGAGTCGAGGCGCTGCTGCCGATTCTCAATCCAACCGTGCATGAGCAGATCCTTGATCAGATCATGGTCGCCAATCTGATCGATAATCAGCAGAGCTACCGGGTCTTGCCGGACGGTTCGAGCGCGCGCATAAAAACGCCTGAAAACGAAGAGCCGTTCAATGCACATTCCTACTTCATGACCAACCCCAGTCTGTCCGGCCGTGGAAAATCCCTCAAGCATTCGAGTCCAAAAACCCTCCTTAAACGGCTGGATGGCCGCTAAGGGCTCGATGTCCGAAAATCGCCAAAAGGCCGCTCCGCCAGCCAGGGCCAAGGAGCCCCTCGCGATCGTCGACGTCGGGTCGAACTCGGTTCGTCTCGTTGTCTACCAATGTTTGAGCCGCTCACCCCGCCCGATTTTCAACGAAAAATCGCTGTGCGCGCTCGGCAAGGGCGTGGCAACCACCGGCTATCTCCCGAAAGCCGGCGTCGAAAAGGCGCTCGCGGCCCTGCGCCGCTTCCGGGTCTTGAGCGATATCATGGGCGTGTCGGTCCTGCATGTTCTTGCAACCGCCGCTGCCCGCGATGCTTCGAACGGAGCCGAATTTCTTGCCGCCGCGGCGGAAGCGATCGGCGCTCCGGTGACGCTTCTATCGGGAGACCGGGAGGCGGAGCTTTCGGGCCTTGGGGTCATCACCGGCATCCACCGCCCGGATGGCGTCGCCGGCGATCTCGGCGGCGGCTCGCTCGAATTGATCGACGTGAATGGCGCGCACGCGGGCAAGGGCACGAGCCTGCCGCTTGGCGGTCTCACCCTGATGGACGCCTCGGGACGTTCGCCGCGCGCTGCGGCCAAGATTGTCCGCGAGGCATTAGCGAAATCGCGCATCGCCGAGCGGCTCGCGGGGCGCACTTTCTACGCGGTCGGCGGCACCTGGCGGGCGCTCGCCAAGCTTCACATGAGCCAACGGAATTATCCTCTCGCCGTGACCCACGGCTATGTCATCCCCGCCACCGACGCCGCCGATTTCGCGGGCCTCGTCGAACGGGCGAATACCGAGACGCTGATTTCAATCGACGCGGTTAGCGCGGCGCGGCGGCCGCTTCTTGCCTATGGCGCGGTCGTGCTCGACGAGATCATTCGCCGGGCGCGGCCGCGCGAAGTCATGATTTCGACGACCGGAGTGCGGGAAGGTCTTCTTTATGAAATGCTCGACATGGAGCAGCGCCGGCAGGACCCTTTGCTCGTCGCGGCGGCGGAATTCAACCGGCTCTTCTCCCGCGCACCAGGCCATGCCGGGGAGCTCTGCGATTGGACCGGCGGATTCCTCAAGTCGATGCACGTCGAGGAAACCCTGGAAGAACGGCGGCTTCGCCATGCCGCTTGCCTTTTGGCCGATGTCAACTGGCGCGCCCATCCAGACCACCGCAACGAGGAAAGCATGAATATCGTCGAGAACGCCGCTTTCCTCGGTGTCGATCATCCCGGCCGTTCTTTCCTCGCGCTAGCTGCGTCCTATCGCTATTTGGGACTCGACGCGGACGTTAGTCCGCGGATCCGCGCGCTGGTTTCCGCGCGGATGCTCGACAGGGCGCGCATTGTAGCAGCCGCGATACGCGCGGCCTACGTTATTTCGGGCGCGATGTCCGGGGTCCTGCCCTTAACGCCCCTGACCTGCGTTGAGACCACATTGATCTTGATCTTGCCGCGAGGTCTTGCCGATCTCGCGAGCGAACGGCTGCAAAATCGTTTGAAGCAGCTCGGGCGTCTGATCGGACGCGAGCCGGCGATCACCATCGCGGGCTAAGGCTCATCCACCGCGTGTCTTCATGTGTCGCGGAGCTAATCGAGCGGCTGCCCTGCGCCCCGGCACCTTTTGAGATTGTTAGGATCGGTCAGCAAAGGGGCGATGTGGTCTCCGTGATTGATGCTGATTGCCCACCCCAAAAATGTATGACAATATCGTGTCCCCTTGGCCGGGTCATTCGACATTCGTTTAAGCAGCACTCGTCTTGGCAAGACCGTACAAAAAATCCCACTGCGCATAAATGGATGAGGCGATGCGCCAAATGTCATTGCCATTGTGAAATTCGAAGATCGAATTGCATTTATCAAAGGAGATTTTGTGATGGCGGCTCTGAAAGGCGCTAAGAGAACGCAAGCCAAGGCCACGAAGAAGCTTGCCTCAAAACGGACGACGGGCGGGCAGGGAAATAAAGTTCAAGTTGTGGTCATTGGCGATGTTTACTGGGACTCGGTCGCCATTCATCAAAAACCGGGGCTGCTCCGGTGCGACCGCCCCGCCGGAGCTTGGCTCCTTCAACGGCTCCTTTGTTGCTCCTCGAATAATCAGTTCAAAGTCATTGGATATCCCTATCCGAATGGCTACGCCACAACTCAGATGAAAGACCTGGGGATTTGCGAAGAGCCCAAGCTGGATGTGTTAGATTGGTATCGCGCAGCCAGCCGGGCTAGCCTGTACCCCAAGGGGAGCGGCGAGAAGCCGGAAGACACAAAGGTCTATCGATTAGAAGAATCTTTTGGTTTTGTCGCCGATTTAAATGGAAGCAACGATAAAATATATCAAGACCTAAATGGCAAATTACTTGTAAAACCGGAACTATCGACGGGTAACCCGACTCGAGTTGTCGTCATCAACGATAACCCAAGGCTTGACTATGGCCCCGATGGGGATAAGGTCTCCGAGTCCGGCTTCCGATTCGCGCCTAAAATAAAGGAGACGATCGAGATAATTGCCAAAAATGCAAAGTTTTTAGTCGTCTCGATAAAACGCGAGATTGCTGAAAGTGAGGTATTGAAGGCCATTAGTGGTGACCCTGGCTTAAAGAGCAAAACCATTGCCATTGTTTCCGGAGCTCAGCTTCGCTCGGAAGGTCACAATGTACCCTCGACTTTGGCTTTGGAAACGCGCGCGCGTGACCTCTGGAATGAACGGGCACAACGCCCATTAAAAGATTTAATGGGCTGCCGGTATGTGCTTGTTCATGACCAGGGAGATGTCTTTTACTTTCAAAATACGCCAGAAACAATACCTTCTAAGTTTGGCCTTTATTTCTACCCCTATTTCGGCCAGCAGGTAAACAATCCGGGCAGGTACGGCGAGATGGCTGGCTATGTGAAAATCCTCATTGCCGCAATCGTTAAGAAGACGTTTTTTGTAAACGAACAAGACTTACTCTCGCCTAAAGGTGAGGGCCTTACCGGTGAGGGCATCGGGCCTATCGGTGAGGGCATTTGCGCAGGCCTAAAACTTTGGGAAAAGCATTTTGAAGGTGGGTTCCAGCTTTTCGACGCTAAACTTAAAGACGTTCCAGCAGAAAAGAAATTAAAAGAGATTAAGGGAAAGTTTCGCGATAAGACGTGGCACCCGTTTGATAGGTTATTCGACGAAGGCAAGGGGAAAAACAAGGAAGAAGGCAAAGAGCAAAACGAGATACAAAACAACGGAGACAACAATAAAAAAGCAAAAATCGCTTGGGTCGAGTTTCCGTTGCCAGCTTATTACAAGCAATACTGCCCGTCGCAGGCGGATGAAAAATTCAACAACTGGAGCCGCGTCGACTGGTTTGTCGGCCAGAAGAAAAATTTCGATAAGCTGCTCCACGACGTTGTGCGAAAAGGCGTCAAAGTAATAAACTCTGATGACAAATATTTGTTCGTCGGCGGCAACAAAGAAAAGAGAATTTTGTGCCCCGTCGCGAAAATTGGGAGTGAAACCATCGACCCGGAGGAGATTAACGGGCTCATTGCTATTTATAAACTTATCGTCAAATATCTCCAGGACAAGGACGAAAAACCTTTGTCTATTGCGGTTTTCGGACCTCCCGGGACGGGAAAGTCGACTGCGGTTGAAAATATTTTAAAGGCCGCCCGGTCCGCAACCAGAAAGAGCTCGGCGGGTGGCGAGGCTTTGACCTGCAATCTTTCGCAGCTGACCGATCCGAAAAGTTTAACATCGGCCTTTCACCAAGCGCAGGACCGGGCTCTCGCCGAGGAAGTGCCGCTCGTGTTCTTCGATGAATTCGATACATCGCTCCCAGGGCAGCCCTATGGATGGCTGAAGTATTTTCTTGCACCGATGCAAGATGGCAAATTCAAAGCGGCGGACACCAATGAGAGCTATCGAGTTGGCAAGGCAATCTTCGCATTCGCTGGGGGAACGGCTGCGACATTCGAGAAATTTCAAGAAAAAGTAGGCGAAAACAATGAAGTCAAGGGACCAGACTTCATCAGCCGACTCAGAGGGTTTCTCAATGTCCGGTCAATCAATGTGGAAAATAGTGAGCAGCCTGTGAGCAGTTTGCTGGCTCTTCGCCGAGCACTAATTCTGAATTCACTTTTAAATAAAATGGTAAAAGAGATTGTTGATCCCTCCGGCGAACACTGCAGGGTCAAAGAGGAACTAATCAACGCGTTTCTTCACATTCGAGAGTACAGGCACGGCATTCGCTCGATGGTGGCCATCTTAAAAATGTCACAGCCTGAGAAAGGCTGGCTGCAAACCTCGTCCCTTCCTTCCCGGGCGCAGCTGCGTATGCATGTCGACGATAGGGAATTTCTGGACTTGGTGGCAAAACCGGAGCTGGCGGCAAAATAGGCCTGCAGCCTTCGTCACCTCGCTTCATCCTCCGGCGGCGCTGTGTCCTGCCATTCGAGCGGGAGGACTTTGCCCTGCTCGACGGTCAGGGCGAGGCGCCCATGCTTTAGTTCGAGCGCCTTGGCGCCAAACAGCTCGCGCCGCCAGCCGGTCAGTGCCACGACCTTGGCATGATCGTCGGCCGCGATCGCTTCGAGATCATCGGCCGTCGCGATCATCTTCGCCGCGACCCCATGGCTCTCGCTGACATGGCGCAGGAGCACGCGCAAAAGCTCGACCGCCGCGCCATTGCCGCCATTGCGCCGCTCGCGCTGTATCTTCGGCAGGGTCTTGGGGTCCCGCGCGAGGCCGCGCTCGACCGCCGCCAAAATCCCGGCGCCGGCGCGCGAACGCTCCATCCCGCGCGGAAAGGCGCGCAGATTGCCCAAGGCCTCGGCCGTTTTCGGCGCGGCGAGCACGAGTTCGATCAAGACATCGTCCTTCAAAACCCGCGAGCGA
>DATBYR010000012.1:0-4451 GCA_036513565.1 Methylocella sp.
CCGTTCGAGTTGCTTCACCGCCTCGTCGTTGCGGCCGAGTTTGTAATTCGCCCAGCCAAGACTATCGACGATATATCCGTCGGTCGGCCGCAGTTCGACCGCCCGCCGCAGCATGTTGAAGGCTTCCTCGAGGTTCATGCCTTGATCGACCCAGCTGTAGCCAAGGTAGTTCAAGACCATGGGCTGATCAGGAAACAAGGCGAGCGCCTGCACAAGGTCGGCCTCTGCCTCCGGCCATTTCTTCTCGCGCTCGTACGAAATCCCCCGGAAATAATAAATTGGCCAATTGGCTTTTTCGGGCTTGCTCGTCGCGGCCAAGGCACGCGAATAAGTTTCGATCGCCTCGGGATAATGCTTGTGAGCGCGTTGCAGATTGGCAAGCGCGGATAAGGCGTCCTCGTTCCTTGGGTTTTCGTCGACGATCCGCGTGAGATATTTGGCGGCCTCGTCATGGCGGTCCAGCGCTTCGAGAATCTGGCCGGTCTGGATATCGGCCGTGGTGCGCAAGGGATCATTTTCGCGCACCATTTCATACACGTCAATGGCCTGCTCGTTTTGTTTGAGGCGCTCGTAGATATCGCCTAAGGTAATGATGGCGAGGCTGTTTTGCGGGGTGAGATAGAGCGCGAGTCTCAGATAGATCATGGCCGCGAGTTCGTCACCTTGCTGGTTGCCGGCGGCGCCAAGACCATAAAGCACTTCGGCCGCGCCTTCCCGGGCATCCTTGACCAGCGGTTCAAGTGGTTTGCCGGCCTTGATGTCGGCGCGCGCGGCGACGACGATTGGATGGTTGGGAAGAATTTGATCGAAGGCCTCATAGGCCCGGAGCGCTTCGCCGCGGTCGCCGTGGCGGCCCATGAATCGGGCATAAGCATCGACAAGACGCAGAGTGTTCTTGTCGGCGGCGTAGGCCGCCTTGATTCGCTTCAAGGCTTCTTGCGAATCGTTGGCGGCATCGGCGATGAGGGCAGCATGATAATCCCGGAAAACACCGAAATTTTCGCCGCGGAGCTTAGCGACGAGGTTGAGCGCGCGGCGGGTATCGCGGCCGCCCGCATAGGACCAAGCGGTTAGCAGCGTCGCGGTAATGTCGCGCTGCTGGCCGGCGCCGCCCTTCGCGAAATAGGCGCGCACCGCGGCGAACCGCTTCGCCTTGATTGCCTTGACGCCTAGGGCGAGGCGCGCCAGGCTATTGTTTGGATCGTGCGCGAGCACACGATCGGCGAGGCCGAAAGCATCTTGTATATTGCCGTTCGAGACCGCGGCGACAAAGGCGCGCTCAATCAGGTTCGGATTACGCGGATCGAACCGCAGCGCCTCGCGAAAGAAAGTCGCCGCGGCGACGGTATCGCGCTCGGAGCCCGCGACAAGCGCGGCGAGATAATTGCCGGAGGGGCTTTCGCCGACCTCGAACGGGGCTGCTATGGCCAAATTTTCCCGCGCCCGCGCTTGCGCGCTCGCTAGCGCGGCCGGAAAAGTCAAAGCCAGCAGCAAGAGCATCGCCAACCCGCGCAAGGCGCGGCGGCGGCAACCGCGGCCATGATCTTTCTGGGCAAACCTTAACTTGATCGGCATACAACCGTCTTTCCGTGCAAGAGGCGACATTCCGGCCGCCAAGGGCGCGATCATGCGATGTCTCGCGACGAACATCGCCGTTTTGAGTTGCCCCGGCTAATTTGAACCCGGTTCCACGGTAGGGATTACACTCCGGTGCGAAGGCAAATCCAAATCGATCGGGCGGCCATTCGGACGGGTTGGCGGGAGACCGCGAATGATCAGCTCTGCCCAGGCCTTAGCTTATAGAAAATATGATGCCCAATAACGTCCATTTTTTCAAGTCTTCTTGACCAGCGTGGCCGGACATAATTGGCATGAAAATGGGTCGAGCCGCCGATATCGGAAACATAGGTCTTGCCGTTTGTCACTTCGCCGGCGATGCGGACCGCCTGCCGCCAAGCATCGGGTTCGTCGATGCGCAGGGTTTTGCCTTCGCAGGCAAACGAGAACTGGCAGGCGTTGTAATGCCGCCGGTTTTGGTAGACTACGCCGCAGATCGTCGCCGGGTAAAGCCCGCTCGAGACCCGGTTCAAGACAACCTGTGCGACCGCCGCCTGACCTTCCCCGGATTCACCGCGGGCTTCGAAATAGATGGCTTCGGCAAGGCAACGATTTTCCCGCGCCGGTTTGTCCTGATCGATGAGCGCCGCGTAATTTGGCCGCACTCCCGTCGCGGGAATCTCGCCCATGCCGGGCGTCCGGGGCACCCCGGAGAACGCCACGACCTCGACCGGTGCCGAATCCGCCGCGGCGGGCGTCGCCGATCCAAGCGCGATCGCGCGGCGGATCGCGGGCGTCGCTCCTTGCATCAGCCGCTCGTTGATCGCGGCCGGCCGCACCGTCATCGCGGACCCGTCCCGGCCCGGCGATGCCTCGGCGTTGGAATGCGCCGTTACCGGACTGTCGCCCGTGGGCCACGGCTCGAAGGCGGCGTCGCTGTCGGGGCGGGATGCTTCGTCGTCCGGAACCGCGAACGCCACCGCCTGCCGGGTTTCGTCATGATGGAAAATCAGGTCGTCGGCGCGGAAGCTGGCGAGGCCTTGAGAATCGCGCAGTCTCGTGTCGAATGCCGGCCGTAGACCGGCCAAGGGATCTCCCTTGTTGCTGCGGTCGACCACTGGAAACCGCCGGGCATTGCGTTTCAAACCGGCGCGCGGTTCGATTTCATCGGGCAGACGCTTGAATTCTTCGCCGCTTCCGGTCGACAGACTCGCCTCTCGCAAGACCCTTCGTGCCTCGCCCGGGAACTTGCCAAAATCGAGCCCGAGCGCCGGGACCAACACGGCAGGCGGCGCCGGCGCGCGCAAAGGCAAAGGCGCGAAAGACGCACCGGACGCGGCTTCCTGGCCAGCGTCCGCGCTGATCGAGATGGCAAGCGCGATGCCAAGGCACCACGGCGCAATGGCGCCCGCCGCCCAACCGGTCCGCGAATAACCCATGCGCGTCTCACGCTCGTCGCAGGCCTTGGCATGCCGCCGGCCGCCGATGTTTATCTCCGGGTAAGCTTGAGAACAGGTTACTAGAGACGGGCTTGCAGCGTGCCAGAATGGGGCAGATAGAAAATCGGGGAGATCGAACCGCGCGACGCACCTTGCCGTGCCCTCATGTTCGCCCGCGGGTGTAGGGTCAATCGTATAGGAGATTTGTCATGAGCAGCGGCGCGGCAAGCTTTGTCGGCAGCATCCCTGAGCACTACGACCACTGCCTGGGACCTATTATCTTCGCGGATTTTGCCGCCGACCTTGCACTCCGGGCGGCCGCTTGCAGTCCGGCGCGCGTTCTGGAGACCGCCGCCGGTACCGGGATTGTCACCCGCCAGTTGCGCAATTTATTGCCCGCGAGCGTGCACTTGGTGGCGACTGACCTAAATCCGCCAATGCTCGAATTGGCGCGTATGAAGTTGCGGCCAGGCGAACAGGTGGAGTTCCGGCCAGCCGATGGCACCGCCCTTCCGTTCCCGGATGGCAGCTTTGACGCTGTCGTGTGCCAGTTCGGCGTGATGTTCTTTCCGGAGAAAGATAAATCCTATTGCGAGGCTTATCGCGTGCTCGCCGCCGGCGGACGCTACCTGTTCAATGTATGGGACTCGCCTCGCCATAACCCGTTCGGTCGAATCGCGCATGACGTCGTTGGCGGCTTCTTCCCTGCCGATCCCCCTCAGTTCTACAGTGTGCCGTTCGCCTATCATCAAATCGATCCGATCAAGGAATCGTCGATCGACGCGGGTTTCACTGACATCACCGTAGCCGTCCTTCGGCTGGAAAAGGAGGTCCCGGACGCTACGCTCTTCGCACGAGGACTGGTCCACGGCAATCCGGTCATCGACGAGATCCGGGCACGAGATAGCGTCGATCCTGATCGTATCGTTGATGCCTTGGCGCGGGCATTGTGCCAGGAATTCGGCGCCAGTCCTGGCCGGATGGCCCTCCAGGCGATCGTATTTTCGGCAAGCAAACCGTTGTGACTCAAAAAACAGTTTCGCCTCGGTGACCCGTCCCACAATTTGGGAAATGCACCTTGGCCCAAAGCACAATAGGCCAGGTAGGCGTCAATAGCCGCGGTTGACGCAGAAATCGATGACGTCGCTCATGGCGAATTTCCACGCCGAGGCAGGAAACAGCTCCAGGGCGTCGCGCGCCATGGCGCCATAATGGCGGGCTCGCGCGATGGTGTCGGCCAGCGCGCGGCGCTTGTGCATGGTCGCGATCGCGGTCTCGAGGTCGCCCTCGGCGATTTTGCCTTGCTCCAGGGTACGGCGCCAGAACTCCCGTTCCTTTTGCGAACCGCGCCGGAACGACAGAACGACCGGCAAGGTTATCTTCCCTTCCCGGAAATCGTCGCCGATATTCTTGCCGAGTTTGGCCGATGTTCCGCCGTAGTCGAGCGCGTCGTCG
>DATBYR010000013.1:0-9284 GCA_036513565.1 Methylocella sp.
CGATGGACGCAGCTGGAGCGAAGAAACCGATTGACCTGATGCGGGCGGCGTCGCGCCAACCCGCCGCAATGACGAGCCGGAGAGGGAATTTTGGCCCCACTGAAGCTCTCCAACGCTTGGGCCGGTCAGCTCGGACCTAGCAATGTGTCAAAGCGTGGTCGAAGCAGCGCAATGATTTAAGAAGGCATGCGATCATTGGAGAGAAATTTGGGGCGCCCTGCTCCGGGGTTGCTGGCGTTGGTACTTATCGTCGCCAGCGGTTCCCCCGCTATTGCGGCCAATGGGAGCCAGCGGTGCAAACGCGGTGCGCTCGAGTGCCCCATAGTCCTTAATTTGCGCCCAAATCAAAAAGTCCGTGTCGTTACTGGTCGGCTCTCTCCAATAAGACCCAAATTCAGCTACGCCTTTGCAGCGCGTGAGGGTCAATCTTTTTCCTGGAAATATAGCGGTCCCGCAGTCAGGGTGTTGCTGGCGTATCCCGATGGAAACACAGATGGCCCAGGCCTTAATCCGGACGTTGATTTGGTAAAAACAGGAAAGTACGTTTTTAGAATTGCATCAAATACAATGGCTGAGAATATATACGGATATTTTAAGCTCCAACTTAAATTAAAATCGAAGCAGTAGAGCGCATTGGGCGGCGCGACGGCATCCGAAAAGACCATTGAAAAATTCAAGGATTACGGCCCGCGGCGCAAATCGCGCGGCATAGCTTTTCGCATGCACGCCGCGCGCTAAGGAGTGCGAGCGACGGAGCGAGTGACCGGTTTCCCGCGCGGCATTCGCGCCGGCACCTATGTCGATGTGTCCGTGGCGCACGCGAAAGCTCTACAATACGTCAGACGTCGTAGCTGCCGTCGTCGTCGGAGCCAAAGCCGTCCGAGCCGTAATCCGAGGCGTCCTGGATGTCGTCCTGGTCCTGGTCGGCGTCCTGCTGGGCGTCTTGCTGCGCATATTGCTGCGCGTCGTCGGCCGCGTCTTGTTGGGCGTCCTGGGCGGCGTCCTGCTGGCTGAGGCTTTGCCCGCCCGAATCGTAATAATTGTTGACGACGGTTTCGCCGCCGAGACCCGGGCCCGTGCCGCCAAATCCGCTGCCGATGCCAAGCGGGTTATTATGCCCGGTGAAGAGCCCGCGAATCGAATCGGCGAGAAGCACACCGCCGGCGACCCCCGCCGCGGTGCCGAGCGCGCCCGTCAAAAAGCCGCCTCCCTGGCCGCCGCCCCACGGTCCGGGCGCGGCGCCGGGCGGAGCATAGCCTTGCGGCGGCTGTTGCCAGCCGCCCTGCGGCGGCATGCCCATGCCCGCGCGTGGAGCGGAGCCAGGCGGGGGCATGCCCATGCCCGCGCGCGGCGCGGAGGAAGGGCCGGAGCCGCCAAACAGGGAGCCGAGCCCGCTCAGGAAGCCGCCCGGACGCGGCCCACTCGCCGCTTGGCTCTCCAGGTCCTTGACCTTGCCTTCGAGCTCTTGCAGACGATCGTTGGCGGCACGCAGCGCCTGGTCCTGGACGAGGACGGTCTGCGCCAAATAATAGGGTGCATAAGGCTGAGCCTTGGTTGCGTCCTGGATCAACGCCTCGGCTTCCTGATCGCGCGGCGTAGTGGCGGCGCTGCGAATCCGGTCGAACAAACCTGTGAGCAACTGGCGTTCTTCGGGTGACATTGTCATTCTCCCCTCTGGGATTTGGCGGAGTCCTCCCTCCGCCGCGCAAATATAAGGGGTTTTCCGCCTGAGCCAAGGGTCACGCCGATATGATTGCATGTGCGGTGCTTGCTGCCGGGCGTTCCCGCCCCTAAAGACATCGGGACAATGACAGGCCTTGCGAAGCAATGAACGGCAAGAAAAACAACATGCAAACGGCGCACGCGAAATTGCCGCGCGGTTTTGCGGATCGCCCGCCGGCCGAGATCGCGGCGACCGAAAAAATGCTCGCCGTCATTAAGGAGTCTTACGAACTTTACGGCTTCGAGGCGGTCGAGACCCCGCTCATCGAATTCACCGAGGCGCTCGGCAAGTTTTTGCCGGATCAGGACCGCCCCAACGAAGGCGTCTTCTCGTTCAAGGACATCGCTGGCGATCCATCGCAACAGCGAGATCGCGGTGACGAAAACTGGTTGTCGTTGCGCTACGATCTGACCGCGCCGCTCGCCCGCTATGTCGCCGAAAATTTCGACAGATTGCCAAAGCCCTATCGCAGCTATCGCGCGGGCTATGTGTTTCGCAACGAAAAGCCGGGGCCAGGACGATTTCGCCAATTCATGCAGTTCGACGCCGATACGGTCGGCGCGGCAAGCGTCGCGGCGGACGCCGAAATGTGCATGATGGCGGCGGACACGCTTGAAAGACTTGGAATCAAGCGTGGCGATTACGTCATCAAGGTCAACAACCGGAAAGTGCTCGACGGTTTGATGGAGGCGATTGGCCTCGGCGGCGAGGAAAATGCGGGGCGAAGGCTGACGGTGCTGCGGGCCTTCGATAAGTATGATCGCTTGGGCGCCGAAGGCGTGCGGGCTTTGCTAGGGAAGGGCCGGAAGGACGAAAGCGGCGACTTTACCAAAGGCGCCGGTCTCAGCTCGGACGCTATCGAAAAAATAATGGTGCTATTTGAGATCGAGGGTTTCGCTGCGCGGGCCAGGCACGAAAATGAGAGATTTCGACGTGCGGTACAAACGGGCCATATCGACGCTCGAGTAGCTGAAGATATCAGATTTGAAGGCGTTATGGGTGGTATTGAAACAAACGTGCGAACGTCTTTGACGGGAATCGATGGTTTCCGTCAACTGCGGGAGATTTGGAAGATCGTCAGAAGCGCCGGTTACAACGATGGCCGCATCCGTATCGACCCTTCGGTCGTGCGCGGCCTCGAATATTATACCGGCCCGGTCTTCGAGGCGGACCTCACGTTTGAAGTGCCGGGCGAGGATGGTAAGCCGGTGTGCTTCGGCTCGATCGGCGGGGGAGGGCGCTACGATGGCCTCGTTGGCCGCTTTCGCGGCGAAAACGTCCCGGCGACGGGTTTGTCCATCGGCGTCTCAAGGCTTTTCGCCGCGCTGAAGGCAGCCGGTTCACCGATTGTCGAAGGGGCCAAAACACGCGCGCCTGTGATCGTCCTCGTCCTCGACAAGGATCACCTCGCCCGCTACCAAAATTTCGTAACAAACCTTCGTGCGAAAAATATAAGCGCCGAACTCTACCTCGGGCAAGCGGGTATGAACGCGCAGTTGAAATACGCCGATAAGCGCGGCTCGATCTGCGCCGTCATCCAGGGCTCCAATGAGCGCAATCATCGAGACGGCCCGCAAGTGACGATCCGCGATCTCGTGCTCGGCGGCGAACTCGCCGCCTCCACCAAGGACCGCGCGGACTATCTGGAACTGCGGTCCAAAGCGCAGTTCACTGTCCCGGAAGATCAGCTCGTGGAGTCCGTGCAAGAGGTTCTTGCGCGCCACGTTTGAACCAGGGTGTGAATCTGCAAAATATGCCTAGCCATCGGGGAATCCGGTTTTTCTAGGGGCCACGCGAATCTGAAATTGGAGGCATGCAGCTAATCGATTACCGCTAGGGACTGTGGTCGGGGCATCAGGACGCGGATGTCATTCGAAGGGATCGCCGTTGATGAGTTCCGCGGCCAGTTTTAAAGAATGCCGCCAATCCCATGGCTGCCGCTCCGGCGCGAGAGAAGCACAAACCAGGGAATGTCCGTGACCCCACGCGAAATTGCAGAGGCTAAGATTTTAGATGTTCATAGCGACTTGGACCTTTGGTTGCGCTTCAACCGGTCAGTCGCTTTTGAGTCAGAGGAAAATCTTCGGAAAGTGGCGCCGTTCGCGCCGCCGGACCTCATGTACAACTCGTCCGGATGCAGAACGAATCAGGACTTCGCGGCTCACGGCACCGATATTTTTGCGGCGTTGTCGCGGTCGAGCCCCAAGCCGCTCGCGAATTTTGATCGTTGGCTAGACTTCGGCGTGGGAGTGGGCCGGCTGGCGCGCATGTTTAAGGGCTTTCGCGGGCGCTGCACAGGAGTGGATATCGATCCGCACAACATCGGCTGGGTTTCCCGACAACTTCCTTGGGTGGACGCGGTTCTAACCCAGCCGCGCAAGCCATTGCCCTTGGCGGCGGCCACGTTCAACGCCGTGGCAAGCGTCTCTGTCTTCACGCACATGAACGAGGAAGATTGCGCATTCTATCTTTCCGAGTTGAAACGAGTCTCTCTACCCGGCGCGTATCTCTTTTTGACCGTGTGCGGCGAAACAGCGCTTGTCCGCGCCGAGAACGAAGAGAACATCCGTGCAATGATGGCCATATCGCCGAATGAGCTGAACGAGGCACGAAAACGGCTGGAATCCGGAAAAGGATTCTACTTCGGCATTCAGAACGGACATTTGACGTCGCGCGCCTACGCCTATGGGAATACGTTCATCGGCGCTTCCTACATCATGCGAAGATGGATCAACCATTTTAAGGTTGTGTCCCTATGGGCGGGCGGCATTCATGATTTTCAGGACATCGTCGTCCTCCAACGCCGATAGGCAGCGTAGAGCGGCCTCGAATAGGCGCTTCCCGGTTACCTCGACAAAACGGGGGGCATGCAGGTGGCAGGCGCCGGAATCATCGTCCGTCTTGGCTCGCAACCCGCAACCCCGCCGCGTTCACACTATTTTGCCAAAACCTGTCGCGTAACATGGCTCGCCTTGCTAAGAGAGGCGAACTTCCTTGAGCTTTCCGGGGCAGGCCTTTGTCTTTTGTCGATCAGCGTGCGGAAGCAGTCATCGCCCATCTCACCGGCGCCGGATACGCGCGCTGTGAACCGCCAATCCTGCAGCCGGCTTCAATCTTCTTCGATTCCGGCGAGGACCTGCGCGGCCAGCTTTATCTCACAAGCGATCTTTCCGGCGCCGACTATTGCCTGCGTCCGGAATATACAATTCCTGTCCTGGTCGCCTATCTCGCCACGGAGTGTGCTGGAGCGCGCGCGCGCTTCTCTTATTGCGGGCCTGTTTTCCGGTTTCTCCCAGGCCGTCCAAGCGAATTCACGCAAGCCGGAATTGAGAGTTTTGGGCGCCCCGACCGCGAGGCGGCGGACGCGGAAATCCTCGCCCTCGCGCTCGAATCGGCAGGCGCCGCCACACAACACCAGGCCGCCCCTTCGCGCCTCATTGTGCGGATCGGCGACGCCGGGCTGTTTTCTCGGCTTCTCGAAGCGCTCGATCTTCCGCCCCAATGGCGCCGCCGCATCGCGCGCGGCCACTGTCAAGGCAAATCCCTCGACTCGATCCTGAGCCCAGGCTTGAATGGCACCGATCATTCCGGCGTGCTCGGCGTTCTAGAAGGCGCCGACAAGCAGGGCGCGCGCGCGCTCGTCGAGGATCTTCTCTCCATCGCGGGGGTGGCCCCGGCGGGTGGCCGCAGCCCAGGTGAGATCGCCGATCGTTTCCTGGAACAGGCGGCACTCAAGGCGGGCTCGGGATTTTCCGCGGAAAAGCGCGCGGTCATCGAGCAATTCTTGGGCGTGGAGGGCAACCCTGATAAGGCTTCCGCGCAATTGCGCGCGCTTGCCGCCGGTGCGAACCTCGATCTTTCCGCCGTCCTCGACGGTTTCGACAAACGGCTTGGGTTTATCGCCGCGCAGGGCCTCGATACCGCAAGACTCCATTTTGCCGCGCGCTTCACCGGCAAGCTCGACTATTACACGGGCTTTGTTTTCGAGGCGCATGAGCAGGGCGCGGCGGAGCCTGGTATCGGCGGCGGGCGCTACGACCAGCTTCCGCAAACGCTTGGCGCGGAAAAACCCATTGCCGCCGTCGGCGCGGCGATCTGGATCGGCCGCCTGAGCGCTGAACGGGTGGCGCCATGAGTTTACGCGGCGCCAAAAAACCTCTCGTGCTCGCGGTTCCCTCCAAAGGACGGTTGCAGGAAAACGCCGCGGCTTTTTTCGGACGCGCCGGGCTCGAACTCGTGCACGGTTCGCGCGACTATCGCGGAAGTTTGGCCGGCATGGAGAATGTCGAGATCGCGTTTCTTTCCGCCGCCGACATTGTCGCGCAATTGGCCGCCGGCCATGTGCATCTCGGCGTCACCGGCGAGGACCTCGTTCGCGAAACCATCGCCGATGCGGAAGCGAAAGTCGAACTTTTGGCGCCGCTCGGCTTCGGCCACGCCGATGTGGTGGTCGCCGTGCCGCGCGCGTGGATCGATGTGAAAACCATGGCGGATCTGGAGGATGTCGCGGCGGCCTTCCGGGCGCGGCGCGGCGAGCGGATGCGCGTCGCGACCAAATATGTCCATCTGACCCGGCGCTTTTTCGCCGCGCGGCATGTCGCCGATTACCGCATCGTCGAGAGCCTTGGCGCGACCGAGGGCGCACCAGCGGCGGGCAAGGCCGAGCTCGTCGTCGATATTACGACGACCGGCGCGACACTTGCCGCCAATGCGCTCAAAATTCTCGACGACGGTACGATTTTGCGCTCGCAGGCCAATCTCGTGGCGTCGGTTGGCGCCGATTGGAGTCCTAGTCCCCGCGAAACCGCCCGCATCATTCTCTCGCGCATCGCGGCGGAGGAGGAAGCGCGCACCACCCGCGAGGTCTCGGCCGTGGTTTTGAAGTTGGAAGACCATCTCCTCGCGGAAGCGAAGGCGTCCTTCTCCGCTCGGCGCATCCATGCTGCCAATGGAAGCCTGACCTTGAACTGCCCGAAAGACAGAGCTGCGCCGCTCGCCGATTGGCTGATCGCGCAAGGCGCCGCCCATGTCTGCGTCGCGGCGCAAGACTATGTGTTCTCGGCGGAAAACCCGCTCTACGAAAAGCTCCGCGCAAGGCTGCCGCGCTGAGGAAGGCTGAACGGCCGTCTCGAAGGATGGGGGTGGGGGCTTTGCATAGGCGCAAGTCGACGCCATGAACAAACATCTCGCCGAAATCAGCAAATGCGTCAGCGTCAATGCCATCGCCCTGCTGATCCTCGACGCTGCCGGCTGGCCCGGTTCTGAACTCCGTAGACCCTTCGACAGGCTCAGGACATATGGGACTATCTGCGCAGCAACGTTCTCATCTACTCCGTCTGGGACACCTACGAGGCGATCCTCGACGCTTGTTACAATACCTGGAACGCTCCCATGGCCAAATCCGCGCTCGCCGGGCAGTCGCCCATTCCCTGTGTACATGACGCAAGCCACGCTCGCTATCCGCGAAACCTCCGGCTACCATCCGGCATGAACGAATCGCTTTCCGCCGCCCGCGCGTTTCTCGGGGTTGAGCATTCCGTGCTTGGGCGGGTTTGGCGCGGCCGGCTCGACGCGGCGGGCGAGGCGCGGGCGCTCGCCATCGCGCAAGTTCATGGAACCGGCGATCTCTTGTCCCGCGTTCTCGCCGGGCGGGGCATCACGCCGGGCACAGCGCAAGATTATCTCGGCCCAACGCTGCAAAATCTTCTCCCCGACCCCTATTGCCTGAAGGACGTGGAGGCGGCGGTAGGACGAATCGCCGGGGCAATCGAGCGCGGCGAAACGGTCGCGGTTTTTGGCGACTATGATGTCGACGGCGCCGCCGCCTCGGCGCTGCTTCATGATTATTTCCAGGCTTGCGGCACGCCGTGCCTGATCCATATTCCCGACCGTATTGTCGAAGGCTACGGCCCTAACGTGGAGGCAATCAGGAACCTTGCGCGCGACGGCGCGAAGCTTTTGGTCACGGTAGATTGCGGGACGATGAGCCATGCGCCGCTCACTGAGGCGGCAAGGCTCGGCCTCAACCCAATCGTGCTCGATCATCACCAAGCGTCGGAAGTGTTGCCCAACGCAATTGTCGTCAATCCGAACCGGCAGGACGATCTTTCCGGTCTCGGATATCTTTGTGCCGCGGGCGTCGTTTTCATGACGCTTATCGCGGTGCAACGCTGTCTGCGCGAACGCGGCCTTTTTTCGGCCTCCCGGCCGATGCCCGATCTTCTCGCCGGGCTCGATCTGGTGGCGCTCGCGACCGTCGCCGATGTCGCGCCATTGACCGGGCTAAACCGCGCCTTCGTCGCCAAGGGGCTCGCCTTGATGCACGCGCGGGGGCGTCCCGGTCTCAGAATTTTATCCGACATCGCCGGGCTCGCGGGACCGCCAACGCCCTATCATCTTGGTTTTCTGATCGGTCCGCGCATCAATGCCGGGGGACGGATCGGTGATGCCGCGCTTGGCGCCAGGCTTTTGAGCCTGACCGATCCGGTGGAAGCCCGGCGCATCGCGGAAACACTCGACCGGCTCAATCGCGAGCGCCAGGAGCTAGAGCGCGCGACGCTCGAAGGAGCCGAGGCGCAGGCGCTGGCTGATTTCGCCATGGAAAGTTCCGCCGTGATCGTCACGGCGGGCGACGGCTGGCATCCGGGCATAGCCGGGCTTGTCGCCTCGCGCCTCAAGGAGAAGTTCCGGCGTCCCGCTTTTGCGATCGCTTTCGATGCGAACGGGGTGGGCCCCGGGTCCGGCCGATCGATCCCTGGTGTTGATCTCGGCCGCGCGGTGCGCGCGGCGGCCGAAGCGGGGATTATCGTCAAGGGCGGCGGTCATGCGATGGCAGCGGGGATTACTATCGCACGGGAACGGTTGCGCGACTTTAAGTGTTTCCTCGAAGAAAACCTCGCTGCGCCAGTCACGGCCGCTCGCGCGAGGGAGGCACTGCTGATCGACGCGGCGCTGACTGCGGCCGGGGCCAACGCCAATCTGTTGGCCGGTCTTACGCGCGGCGGCCCCTATGGCGTGGGCAATCCCGAACCGGTTTTTGTCTTGCCCGCGCACCGCCTTGTCGATGTGGCCGACGTTGGCAACGGCCATGTGCGGCTGCGGGCGGCAGCGGGCGACGGCGCCAAAATAGACGGCATCGCGTTCCGCGCGGCCTCCGAGCCGATCGGACGCGCGCTTCACGCCGCCCGCGGCGGCCTCGTTCATCTTGCCGGAACCTTGGCGAACGATGGCTTCGGCGGCAAGGACCGGGTGCAACTGAGGCTTCTCGATATGGCCCCCGCGGACGGGCCTTGCCAGCCGCTTCGCCAGCGGTAAACTTGCCAGCGCTGGCGGTGGCCTCTATATGTCCGCGCGGCCGGGGGAACGTCCGCAATCCGCCGCCCAGAATTTTCCGCGCCCATCGTCTAGCGGTCCAGGACGTCGCCCTTTCACGGCGAAAACAGGGGTTCGATTCCCCTTGGGCGCGCCAATGAAATCAATACCTTATGAATTAAGATGCGCGGCGTGGCCAATGTTTCGCCAATCACGAGTTTCCGACTGCCTCGTGAATAGCCCTGGGATG
>DATBYR010000014.1:0-9500 GCA_036513565.1 Methylocella sp.
GGCGTTTAATTTCAGATAAGCGCCAACCGCGGAACGCGGGGATAATCTCTTTCGTAAGGATCCGCTCGACTTCCCGGACCGTCGCGGGCGCAAGACCATTGACGTGTCGCGCCAGAAATTGCGCCGCGACTTTTTCGACGAGATCCCGGTCAACCGGCGTTCGCGCGGCGGCCCTGGCGGCTCGCTTTTCCGCCGCTGGGTCTTCGCCACTGGCAACCCGAAGGTGGGCTCTCCGGGCCAAATCGCGGGCATCCTTCAAGCCGATCTCAGGCGAGGCGCCAATGGTCAGCTTCCGCGTGCGGCCGCCAAAGCGATACCGGAAAATCCAGGAAGCCTTGCCGCTAGGGAAAATCGTTAAATAAAGGCCACTTACTTCGCCGTCCGGGATCTCGCGCCGGACTGTGCCGGGCTTTAGGTTTTCGATCGCCTTGACGGTTAATGCCTTGGCCATGGGTTCCTCCAGGGTAACGGGGGAGGGTAGCGCCCGGGTATCCAAAAAACGTGTCCGAGTTTGTTACCCTGCGTCTTAGACACTATCGGACATTTGCGACAAAGCCAAGGAGGGAAGCCGGAATCCACGCAACTATTTGTCCTGAAATGTCAGTCACCGACACGGCTATTTCACTGCTTGACTTTCACCGCTTCGATCAATTGCTTCAGACTGAAGGGTTTCGGCAAAAAGCCGAAATCCTCGCCTTCGGGCAGGTTTTTGGCGAAGGCGTCCTCGGCGTAGCCAGACACGAAAATGACCTTGGCCTTGACCCCGCGTTTGCGCAATTCGCCGAACATGGTTGGGCCATCCATCTCCGGCATGACGACGTCGGAAACGACAAGATCGATCTTTCCGCTGTTTTGTTCGACGATCTGCAACGCCTCGCTGCCCGAGGCCGCCTGCAACACGGTGTAGCCGCGCGAGGCAAGAGCCCGCGCTCCGAAAGCCCGGACCGCCTCTTCGTCCTCGACGAGGAGGATCGTGCCATGGCCGGTGAGATCGGCGGGTGGCGCGGCCGCTTGTTCGATGGAACGAGATGCAAGGGCTTCGTCGGGAATATAATGGGGCAGGAGGATCGTAAAAACCGTCCCCTTGCCAACCGTGCTCGAACAGAAAACATAGCCGCCGGTCTGTTTTATGATGCCATACACCATGGCGAGGCCGAGACCGGTGCCCTTTCCGACTTCCTTGGTGGTAAAAAATGGTTCGAAGATTTTGTCTTTTACTTCCGGCGCGACGCCATGTCCGAAATCCTCGACCTCGATCCCGACATAATCGGCTGGAGGCAGCGATGTCTCATTGAAACTGGCGCATTCGGCCGCCATGACATTGCGGGTCCGCAAGATGATCTTGCCGCCTTGCGGCATCGCGTCGCGCGCATTGACGATCAAATTGACGAGGACATGCTCGAACTGGTTGACATCGGCCTCGACGAGCCAGAGGTCTCGGCCGTGGCGCAGCTCGAGATCGATTTTTTCGCCGACAAGCCGTCGCATCAGCATTTGCAGATCGGATAGGACATCGCCTAATTGCAGGACCTGCGGCCGCAACGTTTGGCGGCGCGAAAAGGCCAGCAGCTGCCGCACGAGCGATGCCGCGCGGTTGGCGTTTTGCTTAATTTGATTAATATCCCGGAACGACGGATCGGTCGGCCGGTGATTGGCGAGAAGCAGGTCGCAATAGCCGATGATCGCGGTCAAGACATTATTGAAATCATGCGCCACGCCGCCGGCAAGCTGTCCGATCGCTTGCATTTTCTGGGATTGTGCGAAGTTGCTTTGCAAAGCCTGCTGTTCGGTGGTGTCGAGCGCGTAAATCGTCGCGCCGGTCCCGTCGTGCTCGTCCGCCGCCGCGAAAAACAGCCTTGCCGACCGCTCGCCTTCCCCAGCCAAGGCGGCATCGACCGGCGGGATATCGGGAGTCGCCTGAAAGGCCGCGGCAATGGCGGCATCGACGGCGCCGTGGTCGCGATCGAGGATACCGGCAAAGATCGAGCGCGCAGCACCGTTGGGCTGCTTCAAGGCTTCCGGCATGAGGCGCGCGAAAGCGGCGTTCGAACGGGTGATCCGTCCGCTCCTATCGAGCATGGCGATCGCCATCGGCGTCGCATTGAATACCCGTGCGAAGCGCATTTCCCCCGTGCGCAAATCCCGCGCCGGCTCCTCGCCAGGAGCGCGGCTGAGGACGAGCGTGCGCGACGGCCCTGGTGCGCCGTCCTGACCGAACGGTACGCTGTGGAGCAGACGCACGGGCAGGCTTTGGCCGTTGCGGCATTTCAGGTCGATATCGAATAGCTCGGTGCGGACCTCGCCCGCGCCTCCGGCTGCCGAAGCGACGAGCGCGGCGCCGCCGCCGGCCACGAAGTCGGTCAGTTTGAGACCTCCGGTGCCGGCCTCTGCCGGGCCGTAACCGAGCCAGGCGGCAAGGGTAGCGTTCATATAAGAAACGTCGCCATTCCGGCCGCAGGAAAAAAATCCGGCTGGCGCGTAGTCTAAGAAATCGATGGCCTGCCGCAATTCCTGAAACACCTTTTCCTGTTTTTCCCGTTCGCGCGTTACATCCGCGAGGGACCACAGGCTGGCGCGCCTGGCGCTAGCCATTGCAAGCGGCCTGACCTTGATCTTGTACCAGCCGATCCCGCCGGCGCCGCCGAGCGGCGGAGACAAGCGCAATTCCTCGGTCGCGCTCTTGCCGTCGCGCGCGGCCTGGGCGAGCCGGTAGATGGCCTCGGAAATCTCCGGGGATCCGGAAAAGAGCCGTTCCACCGCGCGCAGGTCCGCGAGGCCGCGTGCCCCCGCCAAGGTCAAATAGGCGTCGTTCGCGTAAACGATCTTGCCGCCGGTATCGGTCACGATCAGCCCTTCGGTATTCCCATCGCAGATGAGTTCGGTGACGTCGTTCCTCGACGCTTGTGCGGAAAACTGAAGGAGGCCCATTGCAAAGGCGAAGCAAGCGCAAATACCGGCAACCGCGAAGAAAGTAAGTAGCAAGATTGCGAGGGTGGCGCCTTCGTCATTGGGCAAGAACGAAAAAGCCGCGACCGCGCCGGCCAAAAGCATGGCAAAAGCCAAGATCAAGACTGGATTGCCAATGCGTCCGGTTTCGCGGACGGCGGCGGATGCTGGCTGCTCGCTCATAAAGTTTCACCCGGTATGGACACTCGCCTCCTCCTCCTCCTCCGAGGCTCCACCACTGTGTTTGGAAATGTAACAAAGCCACGGCTTCGCTCGACGCGGTATTTCGCGCATCGGCCGCCAATTTGTCCGTCTTAAGCTTGGTGTAATAGCCGGGCCTTGCCGGTGAACTTCGACTATTTTGGCGCGTTGATGTTTAGACAGCCCAATCGCAATAGCAGTCTCGTCTCGCGCCGTGCCGCCCGGTATGGAAAAGTCAGTGCAATCGTTCGGCAAGTTCCTCGCCATCTCGACCATCTCGATGTTAGCTTCCGGCGGCGCCATCGCGCAAGCCACTTATTACGAATATGGGCCGCCGCCGCCAAATCCGCCTCCTGGCTGGATAGCGCAAGGCCGCTCCGTTCAGGAATGGGACCGGTTCCGCTACGGTTATTCCGGCACTCGCGGCCGCCTGGGTCTCGGTGCCGACCCTGCCCACCCGGAAGGTCCCGGTAATTTTTCCTCGCCAGGACGGTAGCGTGGTAGCTGCGCGAATCGCTATTTTGATGAATTTTGATGAATTTCGTTAACTATTTGCTAGTCTGCACCGGCATGGCGGTTTGGAACATGCTACACTAAACAAACGTCCGCCGCCGTTTTCTTAGAATGAGCCACCCCGATGCCAGGCTTGAATGAAAGTTTTTTCGCGAGCAAGAGTTTCACCTTTGCCGCCGCGGCGATCGCAATACTCGCCGCCGCTGGTCTGTTGTCCATTATTTTCCACTTTGTCTTCCGGCGCCGGCTTCGGTTGCCGCGCAATGGAAGGGCCCGGCTGCCGCGGCTTGGGACCGTCGATGCCTTCGACCTCGACCGGCAGCGCCAGCTCGTTATTATTCGACGCGACAATGTCGAACATCTGCTGATGATCGGGGGACCCAACGACCTCGTGATCGAATCGGAAATTATCCGCGCCGAGAGCCGCGACCCGCGCGACTTTCGCGAGGCGAAAATTCGCGACAAGGAGCTGCGCGAGAGAGACCCGCGCGACGCGCCGCCGGTACCGGCAGGAATTGCTTGGCCTTCTCAGGCGGAAGCGCCGCCACCGAATACTCCGCAGCGCAAAATGCCGTTTCCGCCCGCCGCCAGGTTGGAGTGGGAGACCGGGTTGACGGCCGCTGTCCCCATCGAGGAACCCGTGCACGATTCGGCGCCACCGATCGTTTTACCCACTTCAAGGCGGCCCGTTTTTCCTCTGCCGCCAAGGCGCACGCCGCCGCCCGTCACTCCGTTCGGCCAAGGAACATCGAATCAACACGAGCCTCTCCACGGCGGCGCCTGTCCGCCGCAAAAACCCGAGCTTGGAACCAATCCCGCCAAAAGATTTCCGCGCGCGCCTGTCGCCACTCCTTTTGTGCGGCCCCCGACGCTGCGCCAAGTGCAAGGGACCGCCGCCAAACCGGGCCGATCAGGCACATCCGAGACACCGCCCGCAGACGCACTTCCCCCAAGCTCGCTTCCCGGCCTTGAGGAGATCCCAACCTCCCCGGCGGGTGACGTGGCAAGGCAGACTGAATTTTCCCCCGCGCCCGCGACGCAATCCGCGGGATCAGCTGCTCCGGCTGTTGCCGCCAGTCGTTTAATCTTAGGGGTTTCGGCGGCCGGTCCGGAGCAAGACGGCGCCGTTACGCTCGAGGAAGAAATGGCGCGGCTGCTTGGACGCGCGCCGGGCTAGTCAGCTCGCGCGGTGGGTCCGTTCCCGCCGTTCGTGGCGTTCCTGCGCCTCCACCGAAAGGGTTGCGATCGGCCGCGCATCGAGCCGCTTCAGGCCGATAGGCTCGCCGGTTTCTTCGCAATAGCCATAAGTGCCGTCGTCAAGCCGTTCCAGCGCCGCGTCGATCTTTGCGATTAGCTTGCGTTGCCGGTCGCGCGCCCGCAATTCGATGGACCTTACGGTCTCGGAAGAGGCGCGATCGGCGAGATCGGGATGGTTCTCACTCTCTCGCTGCAACACTACGAGGGTTTCTTGGCTCTCGCGCAGGATATCTTCTTTCCAGGCAATTAATTTGCGCCGGAAATAATCCCTCTGGCGCTCGTTCATAAAGGCTTCGTCTCCGGACGGTTTGTAGCCGCCTTCGACCTCCTCGATAGGCACTTGCGCGACTCCCAAATCTCAAGCCGCCGCCCTTATAGCGATTGCCTTCTCCAGATACAATCGTTCCCACCAAGGCCAATCAGGGTAACGAATGTTACGGCCGCGCGGATTCCGAAGTGGATGGGTTCCCGCCGACGCTTGATCAAAAGTTCCGGTGGCCCATCGGATCAAGCGACTCGGCTTATCGGTTATGATCAACGGGACTTCGGCCAAATTACAAGGTTGATGGGATAAAACGTTCCGGAAACGCGGGTCTCCAGTTGCTGCCGGTGGCCAGATGATGCCTAGTTGCCGTTCAAGCCGGACCGGACCCCGTTGCGCTTGAAGATGCTCTTTGCCGATCTCACGGAACAGAAAATCGCTATAAACTGCGACAATGTTATCGCCCGAGGAAATCGAACGCTACGCGCGCCATATCGTGCTGCACGGTGTCGGCGGACCTGGCCAGCAAAAGCTGAAGGCCGCGCGGGTGCTCGTCGTTGGCGCGGGCGGTCTCGGATCGCCGCTCATTCAATATCTCGCGGCGGCGGGCATCGGCGAGATCGGCGTTCTCGACGACGACGAAGTCTCGCTGTCGAATCTTCAGCGTCAAGTTCTGCACGGTACGGCGGATATTGGCCGCGCCAAGGTCGAAAGCGCGAAAGCGGCGATCGAAAGATTGAATCCGCATGTCAAGGTCACGATGCTGCCGGCAAGGCTCACCGCGGATAACGCCAGCGCCATGGTTGGCTCTTTCGATGTCGTCGCCGATGGCTCGGACAATTTTGCTACTCGCTATGCCGTGTCCGACGCCTGCTATTACGAAAAGCGTCCGCTGGTCACCGCCGCGGTCGGCACCTTCGACGGCGCGCTGACGGTTCTGCGGCCTTATGAAAACGGTCCCTTTGGCGAACCCAATCCAACTTACCGTTGTCTTTATCCGGCGCCGCCTCCAGAGGGGACGGTGCCGGCTTGTTCCGAGGCGGGTGTGCTCGGCGCCCTGACCGGCATTCTTGGCGCGATGATGGCGGTGGAAGTTATCCGCGAAATCGCCGGTTTCGGCGAAGGACTTGTCGGCAAACTCGTGCTCGTCGATGCGCTCGGCATGCGTTTCGTGACATTGCGCTACCGGTGGGATCCGGCCAATCCGCTCAACGGAACCGCCGCCACCGAATCATAGAGGGGATGCGGCCGAAGGACAAATTGGCGCGTGCCAAGCGTTGACAGTCCTGGCAGCAGCAACTAGACCACGCTTCGGCTTTTTGCGGGGAGCGGGTGGGGGATAGTTCAACGGTAGAACAGCGGACTCTGACTCCGTCAATCTTGGTTCGAATCCAGGTCCCCCAGCCATATAACCTATTGAAATTAGTTCGTTTTGTAAGTTTTCGTTGGCGTCGAAATTCGTCCGACATGTCCGCCGGTTACTCACCCTCCATCACAATGGTCCGGTTCCAGAGACGCCAAACCGCGGCCTGAAGCGCGCGAAGGCGCGAGATGTCTTTAGGGCCCGTTTCCGACCCGTCACATGTCGAGCATTGTGCTGGATCGGCGCGGCGTCAGGCAGGCGCAAATCCGACGAGCCGCCGCTGCTCCTTCCAATCGTGCGGCAGATTCCTGGAGAGCATTACGAGCCGTATGGGCGTCAGCTCGATTGGCTGACAGCCCTTGAGGAGCGACAAAAGCGAATCATTCATTCCATATAATTTAGTTAACGCAGGCCACTAGAGAGAACGAAGGAAGTTCAACAGATCCTGCTGGCTCGTGTCTGGGAGCTTGTCGAAGTTGTTTATAACGGCGTTGGCCTCGGATGCAGCGGTCGCCGCGCGAGGTCCGCTGCGATGTTCATGGATCGCCTCGACCAGATCAGACGTACGGCCGTCATGTAGAAAGAACGCCCGCTTGCCGAGACCCCACAGCGGCGCCGTGCGGAATTCGTCCGGTCCGGCCTGGCCTTGCGTTATGCCGTCCGCCAGCCCTGGCCCCATATGATGAACGGCAAGATCGGAGAAAAGATTGGCCACTTTCCTGCTCAGTACCGCGATCGTCGCGTTCCCGGTCGTCAGCGCCGGGGTGTGGCACAGTCCGCATCCGGCCTGATTGAAAGCCGCCAGCCCGCGTCCGATGGAATCGGAACCGCCCGGAACAGTGGCGGATGGTTTTGGCGGCGCGAGTAGGCGCATGAACGCGGCAAATTGCTCGATATCGCTCAGGACATTGAGGCCAGCCAGCTGCGGGTTGGTGGTGTTGTTCGGCTCGGTGACGAACTGGCATGCCGGGTTCTCTTCGCGCTCGGTCTGGAACAGCTCATTGGAGATGCCCATCTCGATGTTGTAGGCCTCGCCAGCGAACAGCAGGAGAGACTTGTTCTGCGCCTTCCATCCAAAGCGGCTGACCGTGCCGTCGTTCCCATTTTTATTGACCTGTCCCGATATCGTGTTGCCTGACAGCACGATATTTGCCTTGCCGTGAATCCCCTTAGCCGTTTTCTCATTTCGGGTGGTCGCACTATCGAGATTTGCAATGATCGCCGCGTCAGGGATCTGTTCGATCAGCCCGGCGCCGAAGAGCGGGGTTGGAATGCGAAATATCAAATTGTTGGCGTCAAACGCTTCCTTAAATTTTGGCTGCGATAATTTGCACGATTCGGCGACTCCGGTCATCCCGGCAATTGTGAATAGGTCATGCACGCCGCCGTCTGACGGGAACCGCGCCTCGCGCACAGGGCCATTCGGCGTGATGAAGAACGGCAGTTTGTTCGTAGTGTGGTTGAGGCTTTGCATATAGAACGAAACCTGCGGGTTGTTGGTTGCCGGGCTCGTTCCTCCGACGGCGGGATTCACGTGGCAGCCCTGGCAGGAGTTCAGGTTCATCGTCGGCCCGAGTCCGTCCGGAGTCACCATCTCGACTTGATCGAACTGAGTCTGCCCGGAAGTAAACGACTGCATGAGTGGGTCCGGCAGATTCGGAAGCGGCCCCCCAGCGCCGGCCAGCCCATCGTTGCGGATTCCCGGGTCACTAGGGTCGCGAGCATTCCCGGGCCGTTGCTGCGCATTGGCGGCTTGAGCCGCGAGCAAGATCGCGGCAACAAGAATTTTATAGCTTGCCATGATACTTTAGCCCTTTCGCAGGAATCTTCGCCGGCCGTCGCCGCCGAAAATCAACGACGGTGGCAATCGATCAGCCGCTTGCACTGGCGATTTTCCTTTACTGACCGCAATGAACTTAGCGCAAGATTTCCAGATTTCGCGCCGTGAGAAAGCTCGAAATCCGAGCCGTTATCTCTAACGACTGATTGGAATAATTATATCGCGTTAATTAGTTGTCAACAATTAATTACGCATAGCGCCCATTTGGCACCGCGGCTTGTGCCGTGCTTTACCACGTGCGAAATCTAAGTCTGCCGCGCGCGTCGCTCGCTGCTCACTGTCTTACCCAGCGAGCGACGGCGAACCTTGAAAGTTGGAGCGCCCCCAAGTTCCTGGATGAGCCGCGCACTCGCACCATAGCCTTTCTGCTCAAGCAGAGGCAGTACCGCGGTTGGCAGCTCTTTGATGTTCGGAGGCTTGTCGCCGGCAGCGTCCGTAGTGTCGTACGCAGCCTTAATCGCCTCCAGGACCATCGCCCTCGGTGCCTGCTTCAACAATTTTGCCGGCGATCGGGTAACCTGGGTCACTCGGGAGACATCGGAGGCAGGAGAGTTCGCTTCAGCGATTTGCTGAAATGGCTGCTTCTGGTCATCGAACACGGCCGCGGCAAACGGTAGCCTCGCGGCAGGCGCTGCTGGGATTGATCTGCGAGTAAAGCGCGCGATTAGCGACCCGATCAGAATCAAAAGCCTCTTCATCATGCCGAAGCTCCAGAGGACGTTACGGCGATCCCCATGGCGCACCACGGCCTCCGGGAAACTCCTTGTCCTGGTATCGTGAAGAAAGTGAGAAAAGGCCGTGTTCTTTTCCGGGCGTTCGCGGGACCGCGTTCATCGGAGATGAGGGCTTTGACACGTTACGTCCGCTGGCTCCTTCACGGCGCTTGCTCACAAAATCCTGTTGGTCGAGTTCGCCCCTGAGCAGCGCGACCGACCCCAGTTCGGCATAGCGCCGGAAGATCACCCGGACGGTTGACGCCTCAGTCTCATTCGCGATCAGTTTGCGGTCCTTGACGTCATAGCCGAGCGGCACGTTGCCGCCCATCCACATGCCCTTCTTCTTCGATGCCGCGATCTTGTCGCGGATGCGCTCGCCGGCGATCTCGCGCTCGAACTGCG
>DATBYR010000015.1:0-3257 GCA_036513565.1 Methylocella sp.
GCCAGGCCGTCGGGACTATCATCGATTCTTGGCGGCGAACGCCATGAGCAACTTCTCTCGAATTTACTTCTTCTTGCCGGCGATGGGCTTGGCCTTGCCTTTGCGAGTCCGCGCGTTGGTGTGGGTGCGCTGGCCGCGCACAGGCAATTGGCGCCGGTGGCGAAGCCCACGGTAGCAGCCAAGATCCATCAGGCGCTTGATGTGAATCGCAACCTCGCGGCGAAGATCGCCCTCGACCATGTAATCGCGGTCGATCGCCTCGCGAATCTGCAAGATTTCCGCGTCGGTTAACTCGGCGACGCGCCGTCCGGAGGGGATATTCACTCTCTCGCAAATTTCCTTGGCCTTCGTCGGGCCAATGCCGTGAATATATTGAAGCGAGATAATAACGCGCTTGTTGGTTGGAATATTGACTCCGGCGATACGGGCCAAGACCTCAATCTCCATGTGGGCCGCGCTGCGCGAAAGCTTCGCGGCGGAAGAGTTTGTCCCGCGTCCAGTGAAGGCCGGCATTTGCGGGATGCCAGGCAAAGGCAGCCCTTGGGCAACAAAACAGCCCCCCGAACCTTGTCTCAGGCAGGGAAAAAGCGTGCTTAGCTGATCACGCGCGTGGCGTCAACTGGCCGTTTCTCTCCAATATCCCGGCTGGGATTTTGGATGACGCGGGTACGGTGGGCTGAGGGCTGGCCCGTTTCTCATCGCGATTCACTGTGGAGTTTGCCTGTTCTGTGAAGAGCGTCCGGTCCGGGCGGCCGCCCGGACCGGACGCTGAAGGCCGGATCGCCGCATGCGCTTTTTCGCGAGGTGCTTGCTTTTGCGCAAGCTCTTTTACCGTACACCGCCGGCGAGAACCACGCGTCAGGTAGGGCGCGCACACATGGCTTACTCCTTGCGGGTGGGTTCCTATGGCTGGGCCCAATTTTGTAAATATTACGTCTTTGACCCCCAGCCTCAGCCGCCGTATTTTGCGCGATGGACGTGCTTGCCTGCATGCTTGGGCGGCGAAAAGTTCGTGGCTCGCGTGACAGGTGCCTACCCATTAGGGGCCCTAAATTTTCAGAAAAATCCTCGTCGCGAACCGCGGCGGGATCCCTTGCCAGGTGATTGCAACGGCACGGCGAATGGGGATTGTGGCAGCCGCCGTCTATTCCGATGCCGACAAGTACGCGCCGCAAGCGAAAGTGGAAAGGACCTATCACGCCGTGGCGGGCCTCGCCACGGTGGGCTTTGCGCTCGCGCTTTTCGCGGCGGCACTCAAACGGCGGATCGAAGCGTGATCCGTGATCATCCCTCACCCCCATAATTCGCGCGCGGGCGGGTGAACGATCGAGCCTTCATAAACAAGTCCATCCGGCCGGTCCCGCGCGAGCAGAAGGGGCCCGTCGAGATCGACGAAACGGGCGTGGGCCGTGAGCAGAAGCGCCGGCGCCATCGCGAGCGAGCTTGCAACCATGCAGCCGATCATGAGTTCGAAGCCGAGGCCTTCGGCCTGCTTTACCAGGGCCAACGCCTCGGTGAGCCCCCCCGTCTTGTCGAGCTTGACATTGATCGCCTCGTAGCGCACGCGCAGATCTTCGAGGCCGCTGCGATCGTGAACGCTCTCGTCGGCGCAAATCGGGACGATATGTTCGATTTTGGCAAGCGCCGAATCCTGGCTCGCCGGAAGCGGCTGCTCGACCAAGGCCACGCCGGCCTTGGCGCAGGCTTCGAGACTGCGTTCGAGACCGGCTTCCGCCCAGGCCTCGTTGGCGTCGGCGATGAGAGTTGCATCCGGCGCGGCGGCGCGCACGGCCGCGAGCCGCGCTGCGTCGCCTTCGCCCGCGAGTTTGATTTTCAACAGCGGCCGCGCGCGTGCCAAGGCCGCCGCCCGTGCCATTTCCTCCGAAGTGCCCACCGAAATCGTGAAGGCGCTCGCGACCGGGACCGGCGGCGCGATGCCCGCGAGCACATGGGCCGGAATGCCGCTTCGCTTGGCCGTCAAATCCCAAAGCGCGCAGTCGATGGCGTTGCGGGCGGCGCCCGGGGCGAGAAGGGTTTGCAAAAGGACGCGATCGGCGCCCGCCTCGATCGCGGAACGGACCGAACCGATTTGGGCGAGGACCGAATCGACCGTCTCGCCGTAGCGCGCATAGGGAACGCCTTCGCCGCGCCCGCGCCAGGCCCTGTCCTCGATCGTAGCCACGACGACGACCGCCTCCGTCTTCGCCCCGCGCGAGATTACAAAATTGCCGAGGATAGGAAAGCGTTCAACGGAAATGGCGAGGCGGGGCATGAGCCTGGATATCCCATAATAATGTGAGTATTTGATCTTTCGTCGCGTTGTCGATCCCCTGGCTTCGCTTTTAGAAGATAAAGTCGGAGTAGGCTTAAGCCGGCGGGATGCCGCGTCATTGGCAGGCCACGGGCACCTGGCGTAAAGGAAGGTAGGGGATGCGCGCCTAGGTATCGAGCAAACCTTTGCGGGGTTATTAATCATGCGAGTAATTGGCCTTGCCGGATGGAGCGGCGCGGGCAAGACAACCTTGATCGTCAAACTAATCCCCTATCTGCGCGAACGCGGCATCGTTGTCTCGACGCTCAAGCATGCGCATCATGCTTTCGATGTCGATCAGCCCGGCAAGGATTCCTACCTCCATCGCGAGGCAGGCGCGCGCGAGGTCCTCGTCGCTTCGTCGCGGCGCTTCGCGCTAATGCATGAATTGCGCGGAGCCGAAGAGCCTGTCCTTGCCGAACTTCTGCGGCGCATGAGTCCAGCCGATCTCATTCTCGTCGAGGGTTATAAGCGCGATGCGCATGTCAAGATTGAGGTTTTCCGCACGGCGAATGGGAAGCCCTTGCTCTACCCAGAGGACCCAACGATCGCGGCGCTAGCGACCGACGCGGTGGTTGATCCGCCGCTACATTTGCCGCACGCCCATCTTGACGACATCGCGGCCATCGCAAGCCTGATACTCGCGCTCGCCCGGCCTATCGAAGAAACCGTTTCGCGCCTTGCCGAGGCTTAAAATCGCTTCACTAAGCTGCACAGCGTTTCACTACCTCATTGATATTCCATATCTTGACTTTCCATAACTTTATTCTTGTGCACCAAACTCTATGACACTATATTAGACAAGCATTGGACAAATGGAGTTTTCGCCGTGGCAAAAACGGTGCGCGAACGCAAGCTAGATAGCCCGGCTGCGCGCGCGAAGCTTAAGTCTTCCGGGAAGCCGTATTGGCGCGCGATCGACACCGGGTTGCACCTTGGTTATCGG
>DATBYR010000016.1:0-8377 GCA_036513565.1 Methylocella sp.
CGATTTCAGTCCCCGCGCGGGCGAGGAGCAGGTCGATCGCGACGGCGTCTTGCGCACTTTGCGCGACTTCGCCGAGACCAACCATCTCCAGATCGACTGGAACAGCATCCACGACGCGCCAAACGAGGCGCTCGTCAATGCCCTGTCCATGATGAGCCCGTGCAGCCCCAAGGAAAAGCAGGCGCTTCTCGAAGCACGCGACCTGAAGGGCCGGGCGGATGTGCTTGTCGCGATTACCGAAATCGAACTCGCCCGCGGGAGAAGCGAGTCAACGCCCTTGCACTAGGCAAGATCGCGTTGGCTGACTTATGCAATCTTTCGTTTCGCGTCGTTTTCTCACGGACACCGGCAACCGCTTTCCGGAAACGATGCTTAGACCTCGCGGGATGGCTGGTCCCGTGCAAATTTCCACGGAAACGACAAATGCGGGAGGACAAACCGATGGCGGGTAAGGATAAAGAATCAGGCGCCAAGCAAGAAGCTCCGGAGCCGTCCCGGATCGATCCGCGGCTGCTTGAAATCCTGGTGTGTCCGCGCACCAAGACGACTCTCGAATATGACGCGCAAAATCAGGAACTCATTTCCCGCGCGGCCAAGCTTGCCTATCCGATCCGCGACGGCATCCCGATCATGCTGCCGGAAGAAGCGCGCCCGCTGGATGGATGAAGGGGCGAATTTTTCCGCCGGCTCATTCCGTGGGTGTGGTGAAGCGGGAAAACTCTGGTCCGCGCGCGGTGCCGATGGCGAGTCCGGTTAAGACTTGACTGGAGCCACCGCGCGGCTCACGTCAGGCTTCCGGAAAGGGAGTCGCGCGAGCCATGTCAAATGCTGTCGCAGAGCTTTTGACTATTCTCGATCTCGAACGGATCGAGGAGAATATTTTTCGCGGGCGTAGCCCGCAAGTTGGCTGGCAGCGCGTGTTTGGCGGGCTGGTGGTCGCGCAAGCCCTCGTCGCTTCGGCCCGCACAATCGAAGGACGCGCGCCGCATTCGTTGCATGGCTATTTTCTTTTGCCTGGCGATCCGGCCGTGCCGATTATCTACGAAGTCGACCGGATCCGGGACGGGAAGAGTTTTACGACGCGGCGCTGCAACGCGATCCAACATGGCCGCGCGATTTTCTCCCTCTCGGCATCGTTCCAGATCGAGGAGCCGGGGCTCGAACACGCTGTTTCAATGCCCAAGGTTCCGTTGCCGGAAAGCTTGCCGACCGAAACCGAAATGCTGCGGCGCTTTGGTGCGGCCATGCCGGAAGCCATGCGCCGCTGGTTCGCCCAAGACCAACCCATCGAGGTCCGTCCCGTCGACCAGTCCCGTTATGTCAGCCACCACGCCGGCGTCCTCGAACAATACGTATGGTTGCGCGCGATGGCGCCGCTCCCCGGCGATCCGGCCATCCATCGCGCGGTGCTCGCATATCTCTCCGACTTGACTCTTCTCGATGCCGCGCTCGGCGCGCATGGTCATTCGGGATTCGATACCGGCCTCCAGGTCGCGAGCCTCGATCATGCCTTGTGGTTTCACCGGCCGTTTCGCGTGGACGATTGGCTTCTCTACGCGCAAGACAGCCCAACATCCTGCGGCGCGCGCGGTTTGGCACGCGGCCTCCTCTTCTCCCATGACGGCCGCCTCGTTGCCTCGGTGGTTCAGGAGGGATTGATCCGTCCCAAGTCAAATGGCCGGGGAGTTTTGAATTGAGCGCGGGACGATCCGTTTTTTCTGATGTAATACCTAAGTTCATCAGCGCTCAACTTGTTTCCTGGCCATCACGATTCCGTGACCGTCAAAGACCGCGCACAACCCAATTCTCGGCCACCGCTCCAACCAGAGTTTTAACAAATACCTAATGCCTATGGCGTTTCAGACGCTCGCGCGGCATTTCATTTGCCTGGACCAAACCCCACGGCACGTTAAATTCACGGGGGCAAGTTTGACCGAAGTGGCAAGTGGCCCGAGGCTTGCTACCAGTAACTCAAGCATGGCCGCGATGTCCCGCGCCCGGCTCTACGGCGATGAGCCGGTTCGCACGCAGTTTCCAAAGTTCCCAAGGTAGAGGCAAGCAGGAAAAGCAACATGAAAATAGTTACTGCGATCATTAAGCCGTTCAAGCTGGACGAGGTCCGTGACGCGCTGACGGCGCTTGGCGCGCACGGGATGACCGTGACCGAAGTCAAAGGTTACGGCCGCCAAAAGGGCCACACGGAAATCTACCGTGGGGCGGAATATGCGGTCAGCTTCCTTCCCAAGTTGAAGGTCGAGGTCGCCGTGCCCGGCGATCTCGTAAATCAGACGATCGATGCCATTACAGCGGCGGCTCGAACCGGCGAGATTGGCGACGGCAAGATTTTCGTCACCGGGCTCGATCAAGCAGTCCGGATCCGTACCGGAGAACGCGATCAAGAAGCCATCTAACGCTCCCTTCCCTCCATTTTTGAAGTTTCGCAGGAGTCGGACATGAACCTTAATTTGCTACCAAGGATCGCTCCCCGGGCGATCGGCTTAGGGCTCTTTCTGGCCGCCGGCGCGGCCGGGCTAGCCTTCGCGGATACCGCTGCCCCCGTGCCCAATAAAGGCGATACCGCCTGGATGTTAACCTCGTCGGCGCTCGTCCTGATGATGTCGATTCCCGGTCTCGCACTCTTCTACGCCGGTATGGCGCGCCCGAAAAACGCGGCCTCGTTGGCCGCGCAAGTGTTCGCGATCGTGGCGATGGTCGGGATCGTTTGGTGTCTTTACGGCTATTCGCTCGCCTTTACGGAAGGCAGCCACGAATTGGTTCCTTTGGCCGGCAGCGACAGTCCCTGGCTCGGATTTCTGCACGGCTATGAATGGAACAACCTTGTCGGAGGGTTCAAAAGCGCCTTTCTTATGGGAATGACGCCGGATTCGACCGTGGCGACCTTTTCCAACGGCGTCGTCATTCCCGAATATGCCTACATGGTGTTTCAGATGACCTTCGCCATGATTACCCCCGCCCTGATTGTCGGCTCCTTCGCCGAACGCATGAAGTTTTCTGCTGTCTTTGTCTTTATCCTGCTTTGGGTGACCTTCGTCTATTTCCCCATCGCACATGGCGTTTGGTACTGGGCGGGTCCGGACGCGATCGGCGATGCCGCGAAGGCCCTTGCCGATGCCCCCGACGATGCCGCCAAGGCGGCGGCGCAGGCAAATCTCGACGCGGTTCTCAACAATGCCGGAAATTTTAACAAAATGGGAGCGCTCGATTTCGCCGGTGGCACCGTGGTCCATATCAACGCGGGGATCGCGGGTTTGGTTGGTTGCTTGATGCTCGGCAAGCGGATCGGCTATCCGGGCGATATCGAGCCGCCGCATTCGGTCATCATGTCGATGATCGGCTCCTCGCTTCTTTGGGTTGGCTGGTTCGGCTTCAACGCCGGTTCGAACCTCGAGGCAACTGGATCGGCTGCGCTCGCTTTTGTGAACACCATGGTGGCGACGGCGGCCGCGACGCTCGGCTGGATGTTCACCGAATGGGCGCTCAAGGGCAAGCCTTCGCTGCTTGGGATGGTCTCGGGCGCGGTCGCGGGCCTCGTCGCGGTGACGCCGGCGTCCGGCTTTGCCGGTCCGATGGGATCGATCGTACTTGGTTTGCTCGCCGGTTCGGTTTGCTTCTCCTTTTGCGCGTACGTCAAGCCGAAAGTCGGGTACGATGATTCCCTCGACGTGTTCGGCGTGCATTGCATCGGCGGCATCATCGGCGCGATCGGCACCGGCATTCTGGTCGCGCCCTACCTCGGCGGCACTGGCCTCACCGACTACACGATTAAACCTGGCTTTGCCTCGCCCGGGGATTACAACATGATGACGCAGGTGATAATCCAAACGAAGAACGTTCTGTTCACTCTGTTTTGGTCGGGTTTCGGCTCGGCGATCCTCTACAAGTTTGTCGACCTTACCATCGGCCTCAGGGCGACGAAGCAGGCCGAGCTCGAAGGCCTCGATATTACCGACCACGGCGAGCGCGCCTATAATCTATGACAAGCGTCTGGTCTGCCCGGCGCTTGGCTCCAAGCGCCGGGCAATCCGGCCCCTAAAAACACGAAAATGCAATTGGAGACTATGGACCGCTTGTAGCGCTGCCCCGGCGGCTGCATCTGCAACGCCGGTCTTTGTCTGGCAGGTTGGGGCGGCCATTCAATACTTTATATTATTTTGCCATTTGAAGCGGCTCGATTGCGTCCAATTAATACTTGCGGTGACGCATGGCTGGTGACGAAGTAGGTGAGGCCCTGACCGCGCTGGAAGCGCACAAGCAATCCATGGCCGGGCAAACAATCGCGTCTTTCGCGGCGAGCCGCGCAGGTTCGAGCATTTTCATGTCGAACTCGATGGCCTCCTGTTCGATTTCTCGACGCACCGCATAAACGAAACGACACTCGGGCTGCTACGGCGGGGCTCATCGCGGCGGCGCGCGCGAGGGCTGAACCACAATCCCCACCTATTATTCTGGCCTCGCTTATTCGTCCTCACCGAAGCGGTTGGCTACGAGCGCCGCGATTGCCTCCATTGCCTCTGCCGCCTCGGCGCCGGCCGTGGTAACGGTGATGGTCATTCCCGGCCCGGCGCCCAGGGTCAAAATGCCCATGATCGAGGCCCCACCGACGGTTTCCCCGCAACGGCTGAGTGTGACGGTGACATCGAACCCATCGATACATTGCACGAGTTTCGCAGTCGCGCGCGCGTGGAGCCCCTTGCGATTGACGATTTCAAGGGTGCGTACAAGGACATCCCCGGGTGGTTCAAAATCCGGACAATCATCGCCGGACTCAAGTGGGATGGCATGGTCATCGATCATTTACCGCTCAACACCCGGCTCGCGACATAGATATATTTGCGGCCAGCATCCTGGGCCTGGATCACCGCCTGGTCGAGACTGCAGCTTTCGCGTACCGAGGCGAGTTTAATGAGCATCGGCAGATTGACCCCCGCGATGACCTCGATATTAGAGCCATCCATAATCGAAATCGCGAGATTAGAGGGAGTGCCGCCAAACATATCGGTGAGCACGACAACGCCCGCGCCGCTGTCGACTTTGGCGGCGGCGGAAACAATATCCTGGCGCCGCTGTTCGATATCGTCATCCGCCCCGATGGTAACCGATTCGATTTGCTGTTGCGGACCGACCACATGTTCCAACGCGGCGCGGAATTCCGAGGCGAGCCGGCCATGTGTCACGAGGACAATTCCAATCATCGAACGTGCCTGTTCATCAGGAACTTCGTGCCTGACCGGCACGGCGCGAGGTGTTCGTCAAGACAAGAACCATCCACGGATTTAAGGAGAAACTCGCTCCAACCCCGCCTGGCGGCTTCCCTTGAGAAAACTGGTTTCATGGTAAGGACCGGCGGAGGCTACTCGCCGCGCCTTTCGCGAAGGTCTTCGCGATAGGGCAAAAACGCCAGACCACAAGTGCCAGACCTCGCTTTCGACCCTTGCCTGAAAAGGCACGGGTCAAGAACGCGGTATTTTGTGCGGCGCAATGAAATTGGCAAGTAAAATGACGTGAAGCTCGCCCGGAATGGGCGGCTCGAACCCATAGGCCCGGTGCATTCGAGGAAGGCCGGCGCGGCATTGGCACGTCCTACAGAAGTTTGCGTCGCAAGCGCGGATCGGCCAATACCGCGAGGGCAAGTCCGGCAGCCGCGGCATCTTGCCGCATGGGGAAGAACGGCAATGTAACGCCCGCAAGCTTGATGTGATCGTGGTCTGGCTTCGGAAACCGCGGGAGTGCTTCATCCTCGCCGGCAAGCCCGATCACAAGCCGGACAACGGCTGCGGGCAAAAACGGTATTTCGAAGATGCCCTGGCCGCGGCGTTCGATCTTTCCCAGGATCATTGGATGGCCATGGGCGATCAGGCGGCCGCCTCGTGGTTCAATGCCGATGCGGTCATCGCCCACGAGCCTTGCGAAAAGGCCCGCGTCCTCGGCGGCGGCGATCAAGGCGAATGCCAAGCTGCTTTTGCCGGCGCCGGATGGCCCGCGAATGAGCACGCCGGCTTCCCCGATCACGACGGCGCTTGCATGGAGATGGGATTTTTCCGCATTCGCGGCCGGTCGATCCGGTTTCGTGGACAAGGCTTATCGTGCCTTTGGCAAAAATATCAGGAAGCGGGCGCCGAGCACCGGGGTCAAGCCGTCCGCGCCGGGGGGGCCGATCCGGTTGAGCGCCGATATGCGTCCGCCATGGGCCTCGATGATTTGGCGCGAGATGGAAAGCCCAAGGCCCGAGTTTTGCCCGAAACCTTGGTCAGGGCGGTCGGTATAAAACCTTTCGAATATCCGTTCGAAAGCATCGGCCGGAATGCCAGGGCCGTCATCGTCGATAATAATCTCGAAACCATCGCGCGTGTGGCCCTGGGCCGTGTAGTCCTTGGTTGGACGCAACAGCATGCGAACGCTTCCGTCAGCGGTCGAAAACGATCTCGCATTGTCGATGAGATTATTGAAAACCTGGGCAAGGCGCGAATCGTGCCCGAGAACCAGGAAAGCCGGCCTGCGGCCATCCTCCAAGGGTCCGGGGGGGGCGACGACAAGTTCGACACGGATCGCGCCGGTATCCTTGACCAGGTTGGCCATGGCGGCAACCGTAACGAGCAGGCGCGTCAGATCGACGAGAACCACGTCGTCGCGCGCCATCTCGGCATCGAGCCTGGATGCGTCGGATATGTCGCTGATCAACCTATCGAGCCGGCGAACGTCGTGGGCGATAATCGCCAACAGACGCTGGCGCGATTCCGGCGAGCGGGCAACCGGCAGGGTCTCGACCGCGCTGCGTAACGAGGTGAGCGGGTTTTTCAGTTCGTGCGCGACATCGGCGGCGAAACGCTCAATCGCCTCGATGCGATCGTAGAGGGCCTTGGTCATATCGCGCAGCGCGCCGGACAAATGGCCGATCTCATCCGAGCGGCCGGTGAAATCAGGGATTTCCCGGCGTGCCTTTGTACCTCGCCGCACGCGTTCCGCCGCCCCCGCCAGGCGCCTTATGGGTTCGGCTATCGTTCCGGCGATGAAAAGAGAAAGGAGGAACATGATGACCGAGGAAACCAGAAAGATCCGGACAATCGCCCAGCGTTCCGAGGCAATGATCTTGTCGATGTCGTCGCCTTGCGTGGACAGGAGCAAGGCGCCGCGCACCGCCCGGAAACGTTGGATCGGCACGGCGACCAAAACAATGGTCTCTCCCTGGACATCGACGCGCACGATCGATTGCGCGCCGCCGCTCAGCGCCCGCGCCACTTCCGGATAGCTCTTGCCATTGCCGCCGAGATCTTCGTAAAGCGATAGGCCGGACTGGCCGGCAAGCCTCTTCAAGCCGTGGCCGATGCGTGTCCACAGGGAGGACGGCTCCTGTCGCGCGGGCGGCGGCAGGTCATAGCGCATGATATTGGACCGGCTCGTCAGCGAGTGCGAATCGAGCAACAAATAGCCGTCGCGATCATAGATTCGCGCCCGCGTCCGCGTCGGCGAAGCGAGCCTATGAAGGACCGGACCGATGCGTTCTGGATTGATCGAAAACTCTAGTGACGGCGCGGTTTCGTCGGCCAGCGCGTAGCTCTCGCCCGGAGCAAGCTGAAGTAGCTTTTCCGGATCGATGGCAATCGAGTCGGTTTCGACGGTGGCCGACGCCGCGATCGCCGCGGCGATGATCTCGGCTTGGATCTGCAAGCTCTGCACCTTGGCCTCGATCAAACCTTCGCGGGACTGATTTAGATAAAGGAAGCCGATGAGGAGAGCCGCGAGCCCGCCCAGGTTCAAAACTACGATGCGGCGGGTTAGCGGGGACGCAAAACGGGCGCCAGCGGCGCGCGCAAGCCCGCGCAGGCGCAACCCAACACTTCGGCGCATGCGCTTGGCCCGCCGCGCCGTGCGGGGCGCTCGTTCGAAGCCCTCGCGTGCTTCAAGATTCATTGCCTGGCGATCCCCCTCCCTGAGGCGTAAAGTGTCATGCCAAGGCCCGAAACGGATCCGTCCCGATTTGGATCGATAACAGGAACACCGGTGCTTGCATTTACATCGTGCATGACGACGGATCGCCCCGCCACCGTCTATGGCGAAAAGCTCGCTCTAAAGTATTGGCGCGAATTATTGCGAAACTGGCTATCCCTTTCTCCCGTCATGCTCTGAACTCCGGTGTCGGTTGCGAGAGATGCGCCCTCGTCCGCCAGCCCAAAGCGACTGACTTGGGGCCAGGCCAAGTCATTCCTTGAAGCGGTAACCCACGCCATAAAGCGTCTCGATCATTTCGAACTCATCATCGACGACCTTGAATTTCTTGCGCAATCGCTTGATGTGGCTGTCGATCGTGCGGTCGTCGACGTAGACCTGATCGTCATAGGCCGCATCCATCAAGGCATTG
>DATBYR010000017.1:0-10616 GCA_036513565.1 Methylocella sp.
GGCGAGGCGAGGCCAATGCTTCCCGAAGGAAAGCGGGTGGTCACATATTTCTCGGACTCGCGTGCAGGCCGGGAGGCGTACATTTCAAGCGAATAGTCACACATTTGTGTCACTCCTAATGTCTCGAGACGGTTGCATCCCTTGTCCGTGCGTAGCCCCCCGGTACGATACTGAAGACCGGGCTGGCTTCGGAAATACGGGATGGGTAGCCCCCAAGAAGGGAGGGGGAAGCGTGGAAGCCTCTCAGGGCCAGACGGCTCGATCCTGGAGAAAAACGCTAGCGCGTGCCGCGTTGGACCGGGCCACACCCGGCGGCCGCCGGATGTTCCACTTAGGCAACGAACGCTCGAAACAGATCAAGGTTTCAAGTCATTCGTGCATTCCAGTATGCTACCGCAACCTTATGCCGCGTCAAGTCTTTTTGCTGCGGCAAATTATTTTACTGTGGGCCGCTCGGCGCCGTCGGCTGTTCTTTGCGAGGGGCCGGAAGTTAACATTCGTTTCGCGCCACGGGCAGATCAGGGCGCGCGCCCCATTCCGCCCAGGAGCTATCGTAAAGCGCGACATCGCTCTTCCCGATGCTCGCCAGGGCAAGCAAAAGAATCGCGGCGGTCACGCCAGAGCCGCAGGTGGTGATCACCGGGCGTTCAACATCCACTCCAGCATGCGCCATGAGGGTTTTGACTTCGTCCTCTGGTTTGATCTCGCCTGATTGGACCACCTCGCGCCACGGCAGATTGAGACTGCCGGGAATATGGCCCGGGCGCAATCCGGGACGCGGCTCGGCCGCCGAGCCTGCGAACCGCGCCGCCGCTCGCGCATCGAGAATCTGCGCCGAACCGGCTTCGCTTGCCCTCTTCACTGCTTCGGCACCGGCAACGGAGGCGCGATCGAAATCCACGGTGAAGGGCCGGGGCATTCGCCGCACGAGTCCCTGTTCGAGCGGGCGCCCCTCGGCCCGCCATCGTGGCAAACCGCCGGCGAGGATTTTCACGTCCCGCGCGCCGAACACTCGAAGCGTCCACCAGACGCGGGCTCCCCCTACCAAGTTGGAGGCGTCGTAGACGACGAAGCGCATACCGTCGCCGAGGCCGAGCTTTTCCATCGCCTGGGCAAAGCTGGAAGGGCGGGGCAGCATATGAGGCAAATTCGTCGTGTGATCGGCGATCGCATCGATGTCAAAGAAGACCGCGCCGGGGATATGCCCGTCGAGATATTCCGCCTTGGCGTCGCGTTTTTCATCGGGCAGGAAATACGTGCCGTCGATGACCGCGACATCGGGCGCGTTTAGATTTTCCGCAAGCCATTCGGTCGAGACGAAGAAAGAGTCTTGAGAACTAGCTGTCATGCCCGTGCCTCACGCTTCACGTGGCGATTCGCGGCAGGTGCGGCTTCCGGTTCCGCGCTTCACAAAATATAAACTGAATCATTTCGGTTTTCCATACTCATGAGCATCATCGTCGAAGATGAGGGGGTCCCGCATTCCACAAAAATGATGCGGGACCAAGCAGTCTTGGCGCTCCCTGCTCGCCGTCGTGGGCAAAAGAGCGGGGCGGATGGTTGCCCGCTGAACCCCTGCTTCGCGGCGGATCAAAAGAGCGTGAGCTTCTCAATCTGGGCTATGACGAGGGCGGGGAACCGTCTAAAGCCAGTTCAGCTAAAGTTAAATTAGCGTGGCGCTTTATGGGAGGTTACGCATGTCGGTTCTGCCGGAGGTCTTGAAAGCCAATGAAACCTACGCCGCAAGTTTTGGCGCCAAAGCGCAATTGGCAATGCCGCCGGCGCGGCGTTTCGCCATCCTTACCTGCATGGACGCCCGTCTCGATCCAGCCAAATATGCCGGCCTCTCCGAAGGCGATGCGCATGTGATTCGCAACGCGGGTGGGCGCGCCAGCGACGATGCGATCCGCTCGCTGGTGATTTCCTATAAGCTGCTTGGCACGCGGGAATGGTTTGTCGTCCATCATTCCGATTGCGGAATGATGTTCTTCGACGACGAGATCATCAGCGGCCTCCTCGACCAGAGCCTGGAAGCCGCGACGGTCGATGAGAAGGGCTGGCACGATCATGGACATGGCCCGGGCAGCGTCCACGGCCATTACGTGAAATGGCTGACGTTCAAGGACCTTGCGGCAAGCGTGGTGGAGGACGTCAAATGTATCCGCTCGCATCCGCTGGTGCCCGGCCATATTCCGGTTTACGGCTATTCCTACGATGTGAAGACCGGCCGTCTGGTCGAGGTGCCGGAAGCAACGGCCGCCGGCAAGGCCAAGGCCTGATTTATTAAGGCTGATTTCGTTTGGCGGCCATTCAAACGAATTCCGGCTTGATCGAGGGCTGGCGTTCCATCCAGCCCGGAACCGGCAGATTTTTCGAGCGCAGGAATTCTGGATTGAAGAGTTTCGATTGATAGCGCGCGCCGGAATCGGCGAGGATGGTCACAACCGTGTGGCCTTCGCCGAGATCCCTTGCGAGACGGATCGCGCCCGCGACATTGATGCCTGACGAGGCGCCGAGCAGCAGGCCTTCGTTTTCGGCGAGGTCGAACACGATGGGCAGGGCTTCCTCGTCCGGGATCTGATAGGCGAGATCGACCGGTGCATCCTTGAGATTGGCGGTGATCCGGCTTTGGCCTATGCCTTCGGTGATCGATGAGCCGGAGGATTTCAGCTCGCCGCTTGTGTAGTAGGAATAAAGGGCTGCACCCAAGGGATCCGAAATCGCGATCTTGATGCCCGGATTCTTGGCCTTCAGCGCCATGGCGACGCCAGCCAGCGTTCCGCCCGTCCCGACGGAGCAGGTGAACCCATCGACCTTGCCTTCCGTCTGCGCCCAAATCTCGGGCCCGGTCGTTTCGAAATGGCCCCGGCGATTGGCGACATTGTCGAACTGATTGGCCCAGATCGCGCCCGCCTTATGTTCCTTGGCAAGCCGCAGGGCGAGGCGGCCGGAGAGTTTCACGTAATTATTGGGATCGGAATAGGCGACCGCCGGGACCTCGATCAGTTCGGCGCCTTGCAGCCGCAGCAGGTCCTTTTTCTCCTGGCTCTGCGTGTCGGGAATGACGATCACCGTCTTGTAGCCCAAGGCATTGGCGACGAGCGCGAGACCGATTCCGGTATTGCCCGCCGTACCTTCGACGATGAATCCGCCCGGCCGCAAGCTCCCGCGCGCGATCGCGTCGTTGACGATGGCAAGCGCCGCGCGGTCTTTTACCGATCCGCCGGGGTTCATGAACTCCGCCTTGCCCAGAATGGTGCAGCCGGTCAGTTCCGACGCTTGGCGCAGTTTGATGAGAGGGGTTGCCCCGATCGCTTCAATGACGTTTTCTGGAAAGCTCATGTGGGTGAAAGGCCCGTGCCGGCGCTTTTAAAAGTATAGGGCCCGCCAGCTCGTTCTGTCGAGCGCCGGGGCCGACTTTCGTGTTCAAACTCAGCCTTCGGGATCTCGTGGAAATGATGGCCGGGTGCGGTATCGCCCAAGGGCTCCGCCTCGCGCCCGGCTTGCCTTCAGAAGCTGGTTGAGCTAATATTACACTTGGAACACTATTTGCGAGAAACCGAGAATAAAATGTCTAATAAAATCGTGCCAACTCCATATTACAAGACAATATTTTGATACGAGATACTTCGTAAATTGAATCTATACGAAACACTTCGTAAGTTTAAATACTTGATTCTCCAACAAAGTACAGAAAAATCCGTTTAGCAAAGCATTCGACTGGAATTGGGAAGAAACTAACTTTAATCGTATCGCGCTTGTGAATCTTCTTGTTGGGAAAACGCCTAATTGCGCTTATCTTGAAATCGGATGCGCATCGAACGATCTGTTCGATTCAATACCCGCCTTAAATAAGGTAGGTATTGATCCACAAAATGGAGGTAACATACGAAAGACATCTGATGAGTTTTTCGGCAACTATATACTTGACTGAAATGACCGAATTAGATTAGAAGGCTTCTCAATTTCGATTTGAGGAGTCACTGAATGGATGAGACTATCAATCTTTCCGCTACGCCGCATTGCACGATATGTGGCGGCATCGGAATCAATATTCCCGATAACCCATCCGATGATTCGATCATCACTTGCATCCATTGCGGGGCCGATCTCGGAACTTATGGCGAATTCAAAGCCAATCTTGGAGAGACCGCTAGTAACGCCCTCGGGGATGAGTTCGCGAAAGGTTTCGAAGGGCTTTCCAACCTCCAACTTAAAAAGTAATCGGTGCACAATCATCAAGCCCCCTGCCCGCGTGGTTTGGGCTTCGACTTCCGCGCCGATTTATGTTTAGCCTCTTGCTTCCCCCCGATAGACTTGTGCGGCTTCGGTGGGGTCGTCAAAAAATGACGCACCACCTTCTGAAATTCAGGGTCTCTCAAAGGATCGGACTTATTCACCATGCCGCAACCCTTTTTGCCCACCTTCAAAGATAAAAATTACATTGTTGGCTTTGAGTGTATCAATGAGAGACCTAAATTTGAAGGCGCGATAGGGCGCTGCATCGCCATATGGGCATATGTTGACAATGGATTGGGCGGCCTATTCGGTATTCTACTCAAGAATGAATCTGCCGCCGCACATAGTGTATTCCTCGTACTACGTCGCTGGTCAAATCAGCGGCAAGCCTTAGATGCCACTGCAAATACCATGCTTTCTGGTGATACGATAGCAACATACAAAGCGCTGATGGATGAATATGGATCATTGGAGTCACAACGCAATGACCTGGCACATTCGTGCTTCGGAATCTGTCCAGAAGACGATGATTTATTATTTATGATCAAGGTTGAGCATCATGTCGTATGGCAGGCCGACATCCTCCCCAAACTTGACGCCGGGACATATTCTGGTTCTGATCCTCACCAAGGGTTGAAAGAAAACATGTATGTCTATCGCATGGCTGATCTAGAACGGCTGTACTCCCAAATGAAGCAATTGCGGTGGGATATTGTCAATTTCAATGCGTATCTTCGCCATCCAGAACGTTCTGAGTGCGTTGCACTATTTCAGCAACTATTTTCTGAACCTCGTATTCAGCAACGTATCGCTGCTCTGAAGTGAAGTTAGACGAAAAGTGGTCCGTAATGACGGCGTTCGCGATCTTAGCCAGATCGCAAGCGGAGATCATGATCAACCCTGATCCTTCCGCCATGCAATAAACCTTTTTGCTTTCTGCCTAAGCGTGCACGGATTCGTAAGGCCGGCGGTACGTGAGACGTTTACCCTCGATACCCTCAAGGGCAGTTGCCGCACGTTCCCCGTCGGTCATCTTGCGGGGGTGTTCCATTTGAAATCCCATTCCGCGAGGTAGCGCGGCAAATGGGCTTCGCTAATCGAATGATGCGTGCCGAAAACAGCGCGCTTCATGAGGCTGAAGCGACATTCCGCCGTGTTCGTATGCGCGAAGCCACCAAGCTTCGCAAATTCATTTGCCGAGTGGTTCACGGTTCCATGATTGGCAAATTCTTTTCCCACTTTTTCGTAGGACGCGAGTTCGTCAGTCATCAAATGCGACTTGCGGCTAACTGTCGTGACGATTTTTTCGCGAAGCGTTTTGGCTTTAACATTGGCGACATGAAACGAACGGCTTTTGCCATCGCGCTCGACAAGGGTAAGCACGGCATGTTTTTTCGGTTCCTTCTTGGCATAGGCGCGATTTTTCGTCTTGCCGCCGATGAAACTTTCATCCGCCTCGACAACCTTGCTTGCGCCGCCGATTGGCGCGGCGCTCTTAGGCGTCATACCTTCGCGAATACGATGGCACATGAACCATGCGGACTTGTACGAAAGGTCAAGCATGCGGCTCAATTGGAGCGCGCTCATGCCCTTCTTGGACGAAATGATCAGATGTGTTGCAAACAGCCACTTATACAAGGGAATATGGCTGCGCCCGTAAAGTGTGCCAACGCGCACGGTGAACTTATCTCGGCAATCCGAACAGTAATACCAGCCCGGCCCCATAGACTTTCCGCCGAGCTTTGCAACCGTCTCCAATTGACCACAAAACGGGCAAACGGGACCATCCGGCCAACGCGAGACTTCAAGGAATTCGCGGGCTTTATCTTCGTCAGTGAATGCCGGATTGGTAAGATCACACATGACTATCTCCTAGGATTGGAGCATGCCATAGATTTCTGTTTCAGTCAAGTACATAGTTGCCAGGATAGGCGCCAGGGCACAACCTTCTGCGGGGCAAACGCGAACGTCGGTTGCCGCGGGTTCTTCCGCATCGCCGTGTCGTAAGCCCCGCGCGGCTTCTCGATTAACGGCCGGGGAGCGCCCGGTTGCCACGATTTTTAAAAATTATGGCTTCACGTGCGGATGACCAACACCGAACATTTGGCATGGCGCACGATCGTTTTGGCGTTGGAGCCGATAAGATAGGTCGACATGGAAGGCCTATGCGATCCGACCACGATAAGATCGGCGCCCCAATCACCGGCTTCGGCCAGGATCTCGACATAAATACCGCCAAACCTGACGGTATGCGACACACTCTCCTTTGGAAAAGCAAGATCGGCGCTGATTTCTTCAAGCGCGCGAGCCGCGCGCTCTTCTTGTGATTTGTCGAATTCGGGCGGAACATATTCCATGAAACTCGCGGGCAGCAGTGTTTCGATCGTGATAAGCCGCAAGGCGCCCTTCGATTGAAGCGCGAGCTCCACCCCGGCATCGAGGGCGGGTTTCGCGATCGTCAATTCGGTCAGGTCGATCGGGATCAGTATCTTTTTGAACATCGAATTTGGCCTATACGCCGTGGTAACGAACGCTCCCGCTCCATGTGGCCGAATGGGGGGATAAGACCCCAGCGTGCCCTGGCCGTCAGGCCGCGCTTTCGATTTCCCGCAACAGGTCGCCAACGGCCGCGAGCGCCGCGCCCGCGGCGGCGCTGTGCGGGCCTCCCGCTTGAGCCAAATCGCGGCGGCCGCCGCCGCCCTTGCCGCCGAGTTTGGCCGCCGCGGGACGCACCAATTGGACGGCGTCGAAGCGCTCTGTCAAATCGGACGTGACGCCGACCACGATACCTGCCTTCCCATCGCTGTCGACGCCGACGATCGCGACAACTCCGGATCCGACGCTTAGTTTCGCTTCGTCGGCGAGCGATTTGAGATCGTTCATCGCGATTCCAGATACCACGCGAGAGAGGAATTTAACACCGCCTATTTCTTCCAACGGTTGCGCACTTCCCGAGGCGGCTCCGCCCATTGCCAGTGTTCTCCGTGCCTCGCGCAACTCGCGTTCGAGTTTCCGGCTCTCCTCGATGACGCTCGCCAAGCGCTTGGCCGCATCTTCTTCGGGAGCCCTCAGAAGCATGGCTACGTCATGCAGCTGGTGCGCCCGCGCGTTGAGATGACGGCGAGCCTCGGTCGCCGTCTTGGCTTCGATGCGCCGGACGCCGGCGGCGACCGCGGTTTCCGAGACGATAGTGATGATCCCGATATCGCCGGTGCGGGAAACATGCGTGCCGCCGCAAAGCTCGGTTGAAAAAGCTGGCGTCGAGGAGTCTGGCAAACCATCCTCGCGGGCGGGCGCAACGCCCATCGATACGACGCGAACCTCGTCGCCATATTTCTCCCCGAAAAGCGCGCGGGCGCCGGTTCCAATGGCCTCGTCGATGCCCATCAGGCGGGTCACGACAGGAGTGTTGTCCAGCACGGCGCGATTGGCGATGTCCTCGACGCGGGCGAGCTCAGTCAAGCTGATTGGCTTGTGATGCGTAAAATCGAAACGCAGCCGGCCAGGAGCAACGAGCGACCCCTTTTGCACCACGTGTTCGCCGAGCACCTGGCGGAGCGCTTCGTGCAAAAGATGGGTCGCCGAATGATTGGCACGCACCGCCTGCCGGCGTTCGTGATCGACGACCAGCTCAAGGGCAAGCCCGAGGCGCACCTCGCCTTCTTCGACCAATCCTTCGTGGACAAACAGATTGCCGAGTTTCTTCTGGGTATTGTCGACACGGAAGCGAACGCCGCTTGCACGCATGACGCCGGTGTCGCCGACTTGGCCGCCGGATTCGCCATAGAAAGGCGTCTGATTGAGGATCACGGACCCGGTTTCGCCGGGGCCAAGAATTGCGACTTCCTTACCGTCCTTGAGGATCGCGGCGACGAGCCCCTCCGCGTGTTCCGTGTCGTAGCCCAAAAACTCCGTTGCTCCGGTTGTCTCCGTGACGGCGAACCATAAAGCCTCGGTCGCCAATTCGCCGGAACCGGCCCAGGCCTTGCGCGCCTCGCGGCGCTGGCGCTCCATCGCGGCCTCGAATCCTTCGACGTCGACATGAAGCGCGCGCGCGCGCAAGGCGTCCTGCGTGAGATCAAGCGGAAAACCGAAAGTGTCGTAGAGTTTGAACGCGACGCCTCCAGGCAGCGTGCCACCTTGCGGGAGATCGCGGGTTGCCTCGCCAAGGATCGACAGGCCACGCGCGAGCGTGTCCAGGAACCGGGTCTCTTCGAGGCGCATGGTTTCGACGATGAGCGGCTCGGCCCGCAAAAGCTCGGGGTAGGCCTGACCCATTTCCCGTGAAAGGACCGGTACGAGACGCCACATCAAGGGTTCCTTCGCGCCAAGCATTTGGGCGTGGCGCATCGCTCGCCGCATGATTCGACGCAGCACGTAGCCGCGACCCTCGTTCGACGGCACGACGCCGTCCGCGACAAGGAAAGCGGCCGCGCGAAGATGGTCGGCGATGACCCTATGGCTCGCCTGTTGTGGGCCGTCCGGATCGACGCCGGTCACCGAAGCGACCGCGAGGACCAAGGTGCGCATGAGGTCTATGTCGTAATTGGACGTAACACCTTGCAGGAGCGCGGCGATACGTTCCAGACCCATGCCGGTATCGATCGATGGCCGCGGCAAATCGATGCGCTGGTCACGCGCGACCTGCTCGAATTGCATAAAGACGAGGTTCCAAAATTCGAGAAAACGGTCGCCGTCCGCGTCCGCGCTGCCCGGCGGACCGCCTTGGAGTTTGTCGCCCTGATCGTAGAAAATCTCGGAGCATGGACCGCATGGACCAGTATCGCCCATGGCCCAAAAATTATCCGTGGTTCCGATACGGATGATCTTGGAGTCCGGAAACCCAGCGATCTTCTTCCACAACTCGTAGGCTTCATCGTCGTCGTGGTAAACCGTGACGAGAAGACGGTCTTTTTGCAGGCCGAATTCGCGGGTCAGCAATTTCCAGGCGAGTTCGATGGCCAGCGGCTTAAAATAGTCGCCGAAGGAAAAATTACCCAGCATCTCAAAAAAAGTGTGGTGGCGCGCCGTATAACCGACATTGTCGAGATCATTGTGTTTGCCGCCCGCGCGGACGCATTTCTGGGCGGTTGCCGCGCGTGTATAGGCGCGCTTTTCGAGGCCAGTAAAAAGATTCTTGAACGGAACCATTCCGGCGTTGGTGAACATGAGGGTTGGGTCATTTTGCGGCACGAGCGGCGAAGAGGCCACGATCTCGTGGCCTTGCTTTTTGAAGAAATCGAGAAAGGCCGACCGGATTTCGCTGACGCCGTTCATTTCGTCACACCCGTAGTCGATCGTTGGCGAGCCCGCGCGGCAGTGTCTCCACGCAAAAAGGCACGGGAACGCTTAGCCCACGATACGCCAATCCGCGCGCTAGCCTACGATACGAGCGCAAGTTCCGGCGCTGCTGTCGAAGGGTAACGAAGTGTCCCATAAAGCATTTTCTGTTCGAGAGGAAAAGTCCACCTGGATGAATTCATCCGCTTAGAGCGCGTCCCGATCAAATGGAATCATTTGATCGATAAGGACTCGCTCAAAATCAAAGAGTTGGAGCATGTCCTCATGAGACATCGGATATATCCGATGTCTAAATATCGAAAAAGTCGAGCAACTTTTTTAAGGACACTCTAGCGGATCACAATAGACCAAGCTCCTATGTTGGGCGTTGCGTGTTCCGACAAGGTATTTTCCGAAGGCTTGCCGGCAAACCGTCAGCGGCTTCCGGGGGGACAAAGCGCCCCGGAAACCAACGCCGCGCCGCCGGACGAACCCTGGCCAGGCACGAAGGACATCATCATGACCAACACCAACGCAAATCAGCACGGCTCAAATCTTAACTTCCAGTCTCCTCGGCCGGGCCGCTCATGCCGGATTGGTCGAGTAAGCGGTCGGCGATAAGCCCGGAGTTTTCGCGAATGTCTTGCTCGATTCGTTCGGCAATCTGCGGATTGGCCTTGAGAAAATTCTTGGCATTTTCCCGGCCTTGGCCGAGCCGCTGGCTATCGTAGGAGAACCAGGCCCCGGATTTTTCGACGACGCCAGCCTTGACGCCAAGATCGATAAGTTCGCCCGTCTTGGAAATGCCCTCGCCGTACATGATATCGAATTCGACCTGTTTAAACGGCGGCGCGAGCTTGTTCTTGACGACCTTGACGCGCGTTTGATTTCCGGTGACTTCGTCATGGTCCTTAATTGATCCGATCCTGCGGATGTCGAGCCGGACGGAAGCATAGAATTTTAACGCATTGCCGCCGGTCGTGGTCTCCGGGCTGCCATACATGACGCCGATCTTCATCCGGATTTGATTGATGAAGATAACCGTCGTTTGCGAGCGTGAGATCGAGGCGGTGAGCTTGCGCAGCGCCTGGCTCATG
>DATBYR010000018.1:0-2043 GCA_036513565.1 Methylocella sp.
TTGCCGCCGAGCCGGCTGCCGCGCTTGGCGAGGAGATCAAGCAGCCCGACTTCGTCGGAGGAGGGCCACGTTGTCAGGAACTTGCCGAAAGAGCCATGCTCCTTCGCGATCTCCTGCACAAAGGCGGCATTCTCGCGCACCGAGGAGATCTTTGCGCCATTGCGAACGATGCGCGTGTCCTTCAACAGGCCGTCCCAATAATCGTCGGGCTGAAACGTCAATTTGGCGGGCTTGAAGCCGAGGAATGCCTCCTCGAATCCTGGCCATTTCGCTTCGATCACGCTCCAGGCAAAACCTGCGGAAAACACCCGCTGGGTCATTTCGGCAAGAATGCGGTCGTCCGAAAGTTTTGCCAACGCTTTTGCGTCCGGCTTGCGCGGCAGCAGTTTTTTCAACGCCTCCGGCCCGCCCTTGCGTTTCTCGGCCCGCGCGCGAATGGCCTTGAACGGGATCGCGCGAAAATTGCTCGGCGCTTTCGGCATGGCGCGGATTTCACTCCAGCGTTGCCAACAGTCCCGCCATCAGGCGGCCGCGTTCGGCGAGGCTTTCGACCACGATGTGTTCGTTGAGCGTGTGTGGATCGGCGCCCCGTGGCCCGAGGCCATCCAGCGTCGGAATTCCCATCGCGCCGGTGAAGTTGGCGTCCGAGCCGCCGCCGGCGCTGCCATGCGGCAGCTCCATGCCGATCTGCTTTGCGAGCTCGCGCGCTTTTTCGTAGAGCGCCATGGTGCCGCCGTTCGGCTCCCACACCGGCCGGGTGACGCCGCGCGTCACCTTGAACGTCACGTCGTTGGCGGCGCCCGACAAGGCCAGCATCCGCTCGACGCCGCGGTCGAGGTCGGCCTGGCGTTTGGCCATGCTGAGCGCCTCGCCGGTGCAGGTGGTGGCAACGCAATTGACCCATTGACCGCCATGCACGATGCCGACGGAGAAGGTGCAGTCCTCCGTCGTCATGCTGTCGATCTCGATGATCCGCCGCGCCATTTCCCGGATCGCCGAACGACCGGAGGAAAGGTTGGCGCCGGCATGGCTCGGCTTGCCCGTTGCTTCGAGGTTGAAACGCGCGATCGCATAACGTCCGGTGACCACGCCGTTATTGGCGCGGCCCGGCTCCGGCACCAGCACATATTTGTTGCGCGCGGCCTCCGCCTCGATGATGTCTCGCGTCGAGGGCGTGCCGACCTCTTCATCCGGCGTGAAAAGAACCGTGATCGGCAGGGGCGTGGTGAAGGACGCGCGGGCCAATTGCCTGATGGCTTCGAGCGACAGGTAGCTGCCGCCCTTCATGTCGTAGATGCCGGGGCCAAAGCATTTGTCGCCCTCGCGCCGGAACGCCAGTTTCTCGAGCGTGCCAACGGGGTGCACGGTGTCGAAATGCCCGGCGATCAAAATTCCCGGCTCGCCTTGCCTGGGATGCGGGAAGCGGGCGCGGACGCAGCCGCCAAATCCCTGCCGCCCGGCGATGCGTTCGATGGTCGCGCCCATGATCGCCATGTCGCGCGCGGCCAGATCGAGCATGCGATCGACCGCGGCTGCATCCCAGGTCGGGCTCTCGCATTCCACCCAGCCGCGCAGGCCTTGCAACATCGCATCGGAATCAAAGGGAAGGTTGGCGGGATTCATCGAAGGCTCTCTCGACTTGTAAACAAACGATATTTGTCTTGCGCGGCTTACGAGAGGGATCGGCGAAGAATTTGTAAAGGGAAAGATTTGCGCGAAACTTGCATGGGTCGGATCGGTCAAATCGCGATTGACGGGCAAGGCGCTTGGTGCAAGGCTCAAATAGCCAAGATTTACAGCGTGTTAGTTCGCCCAAATAACGAACTGGATGCATAATCAATCAGCGGGCTTTGACCAGTTTCACGTCAGGAGACATCACATGTTCAACTTCTCGCGCTGGAAGCATCAAAAGCTGGCTTCAGCCCTGTCGGCAATCCTCTCGGTTCTCGCGCTCTCGGCCGCGCTGACTTCGCAGGCATTCGCGGCCGGCAAGACCATCACCGCGGTGATGCATTCCGACCTGCGCGTCATCGATCCCGGTTT
>DATBYR010000019.1:0-2117 GCA_036513565.1 Methylocella sp.
CGCCGGTAAAATGGGCTTTGCTCCGGCTCGCGACCTGCTTCACCGCGACGCGTTCTTCCGGCCTTAAATAAACGGCGTCGATGACGACGCTCTGGCCAGCATCAAGCGGGGTTGCAGCCAAATCGCGGAGACGTTGATAAGTTCGTGCCGTAGCTTCCGGGCGATAGGCCTCACGCGGCAGGCGGTCGAACTCATGGACACCATAAAGCCGCTTGCGTTCAATATCGCTCCGCAGATGCACGGCGCCCGGCGCGCGTCCGATCGAACCAGAGAGCGCAGCGGCAAGTGAGCTTTTGCCAGTCCCAGACAGGCCGCCGATGGCAACCAAATCGAGCCGGCGCGGAGCAAGAAGGCTGCATGCGGCTTCGAAATGACGGCGCGCGTCTTTTGCATGATCCTCGCCGCTTCCTGGCTGAAGAATGGACACCTTCGCGCGAATGGCCGCGCGCAAGGAAAGGAAAAGCGGAAGCAAGGAAAGACCTTTGAGCTGCCTTTCCACGTCATCGCAGATCCATAAATACCGATTGAACAGCAGGTTCGCGTGGCTCCTCAATTCGCGTGTCCACAGGTCCATCAGAAGAAAACCGAGATCGTAAAGCACGTCGCACGTCGCGATCGCCTCGTCGAATTCGATCGCATCGAACAAGACCGGCCGGTCTTCGATCAAGACGATGTTGCGCAAGTGAAGATCACCATGACAGCGGCGGACTTGACCTTGATTTTCGCGCTCCGAAAGCAACGGGGCGAGCCGCGCGAACGCCTGTTGCATTGCATGGCGAAGGCCCGCGACAGCTTGCGCCGCGAAGATTCCGGGCGCCGCTTCAAGCGAGATGAGGGTCTCCTCAATCTGGCGTTGCAATGCCTGGCCAGCATTTGCGCCGCCGATGATCGGCGCGCGCCGGTGCGACGCGGCGACAATGCCCGCCAGTTTGGCGATGATGTCTAGATTGAGCTCGTTTCGCTTGACGAGCCGGTCGAGCGTGCGGCTTTCGTCAAAGCGGCGCAGATGAACCGCCCATTCGACGATCGTGCCCGCGCGGCCAAATTTTAAGCGAGGGCCGTCTTTCGAAATCGGAACGACGCCGAGGTAAAGGCCTGGGGCATCGGCTTCATTGACGGCAAGCTCGCGCTCGCAAGCCCGGCGCCGCTTGTCGAGAGTCGAGAAGTCCATGAAAGGAAACCGCACCGCCCTTTTGACCTTGTAAACATTCTTGCCAGCGAGGAACACCGCGGCGCTATGGGTGTCGATGCGAATAATGGGCTCGCGAAGTTCATGCGTCGCGGGGTCGACCAGGAACGCGAAGACGTCGCTTTGGTCGAAGCAGGCCTGCTGTTCCATGTTGGATCACTCCAGCGGATGACCCGCCACGTCCGCTCATCCTATGCCCTAAAGGCCATGTGTGTTCGTGTTGTGGTGAGATGACCCTACACATTGACGGTGAGGGCTTTTCAGCTCTCGCACGCGCCGGACGATGACGCCGTTTCGCCGGGGAAAAAACTGCCAGTCACACTCGGTCAGTTTTGGGCGGCGTAACTCCTTAATCATTAACGGGTTTTCGCAGCGCCCTCTTGGGCGCATCTGCACTCCTCCCGTGATCGCGGAAAAAGGCGCATGGTGTGCCGGCATCGGTAGGCCCAGCGCCATACAATTCCCCTGTTACCAATTCCAAGCGTCGAACATTCACTATGCGGGCGGATGCGTGGTTTCAATCGTCTGGATGACTTCGAACCCTTCGAATTCCGGGTGGCCGAGTGTGAGCGGCTTGCGCTCGCCAGCGTGTTGATGGGCGGCGCGGAATTGTTCAGACTTGGTCCATGCCGCAAAATCCTCTTGCGACGCGCATGACCTCAGAGGCTTTTGTTATCCCTTGACTCCGGGCGGGGTCTCGTCCCTCGTGGGCGATCTGCCCTGGCACTACGCGACGGAATACCTCACTATTGCCTATCGCACCGATCCAGCGGCGATTGCCGCTTACCTGCCTGAGCCCCTCGCGCCTGGCCCCGAGCCGGACCTCGCCTATGTCGCCTTCAGCCGATGGTGGTCCCTGTGGGACAACCAGCCGGAGATGGCTTTCACCAATCCAGAGCGCACCCAGTATCGGGAGTGTGCGATCTGG
>DATBYR010000020.1:0-3302 GCA_036513565.1 Methylocella sp.
GCCGGCGGGAGGCTAGCCACAATGCAACAATGCAACAGACGTCTTCGCTGCAACCCACCGATTGCCAGTTATCGCTTCAGGGCTCTAAAAGTTCCACGTGGCGTTGAAACATCACGGCGTCGTAACAAACCCTCAATACAATGATGGGTGTGCTAGACGGCTTGCGAGGCCGGAATGAGCGCGGGGAGGAGTAATCTCCATAACTTATTGATATTATTAGTGAGCGCGATGGGATTCGAACCCATGACCTCCTGATTAAAAGTCAGATTTTTCGGCTTTTATCAAGCTTCCTTTAGCCACCTCTGATCATCAAAAGCACAAAGAAATCAGTACTTCAACTTATCTCTTTGCAGATCTGGCTTGATCCGATTATCTTCCGAACGCTTATATGTCGCTTATATTTTGCGGCGTCAGTGGGTGGGGACATGGCCAGGGGAATAATCTCGAAGCGGACAGTCGATGCCCTCAAATGGCAGCCGCCTGGACCGCCGCAGCAATTCCTCTGGGATACCGCCTTACGCGGTTTCGGCGTCTACGGGTTGGCATCCGGGCAGAAAACCTACGTCGTGCAATTCCGACGCGATGGCCGCTCGCATCGGGTGAAGATCGGGGCGCATGGGCCAATCACGCCTGAACAGGCGCGCACAGAGGCAAAGCGGCTCTTGGGCCGCATTGTCGACGGCGCCGATCCCAATGCAGAAAAGCGGGAGCGCCGGGTGGCGCGCACAGTGAGCGCCATTGCCGAGGAATTCTTGCGTGACCATGTCGACGAGCTGCGCAAGCCTCGGACGGCGGCCGAATATCCTCGGCTTATAGACCTGCATACTCGGCCCGCGCTCGGCAGTGCGATTATGCGCGAAGTGAAGCGCGCCGACATTGCTGCGCTGCGCGCAGCCATGCGCAGCACGCCAATCATGGCAAATCGCGTTCTCGCCGTCTTCGGCTCAATGTGGAGCTATGCCGCGAAGGTCGGCGACGTCGAGGCCGACGCAAACCCTGTTCGCGGTATTGAGCGCTATCGCGAGCGCTCTCGAGAACGCTTCCTGACGACCGACGAACTGGTGCGCCTCGGCGAGGCGCTGCGAGTCGGCGAGACGAAAGGCCTCATCTATCAAGTCGACGAGACGAAGGCAAAAGCAAAGCATGCAGCCAAGGCCGACAATCGCCGGGTGAAATTGGACCCGTTCGCCGTCGCGGCGATCAGGCTCTTGCTTTTGACAGGCGCGCGGCTGCGCGAAATTCTTCATGCGGAGTGGTCGCAAGTTGACTTCGAGCGCGGCGTAGTCTTTTTGCCGGATAGCAAGACGGGCAAGAAGCCGGTTTATCTATCCGCCGCTGCGCAAGCCGTCCTGGCTAGCCTGCCGCGCATTGAAGGTAACCCGCATATCGTTGCTGGCGCCAAGGAAGGCGCGCCGCGCGCGGACCTTGCACGGCCCTGGAACGCCGTTAGACGCGCCGCTGGCCTCGAGGGCGTTCGAATTCACGACTTGCGCCATAGCTTCGCGAGTTTCGGCGCAGGCGCGTCTCTTGGCTTGCCGATAATCGGGAAGCTGCTCGGCCACACCCAGGCCGCCACGACGCATCGCTACGCCCACCTTGACGTCGATCCTCTGCGGCGCGCCGTCAATGCGATCGGCACGACGATCGCCGCGGCGCTGGACGGGAAGCCGGGCGCCGACGTGAAACGCATTCGGAAGGTCGGCGATGAGCGGCGGCGCTAAAGCTTTGTCTCGGGCGATCAAAAAGCGAAACGCCGAGTTTGACCGCAGGATGCGGGAAGACCCGGACCGATACTGCGACGAGATGAATGAGAAAGCGAACGTCCTTCGCGAAAAGAACGGTTTGCCGCGCATTCAATTCCCGACCGTCGAAGATGATCGCGCCTGGGCGGCGACGATGCGCGAGCGGCTCGGGATATTGCCGCCGATCGAGGACAAAAAAAGTATCGCGGCGGGTGAGGTTGCCGGGCTTCGCGAAAAGCTCGCCTTCTTCGCCGAGAAATTGCAGGCGCGGATCGTCGAGCCGCAGCGCGACCCAAAAGACGACGCCTATTGGAAAAGCGATTGGGCAGTGTATTCCACAGCCGAAGTTATCGACGCAATCATCGCCATTTCCGGCCGCCTTGGGGCATACACCCTCGACACGCCGAAGCGGCTCAAACTCGACGAAAGCCGCGTAGCGTCGCAGCACGCTAGCAATCCGCGAAAAAAGCCGTGGGAAGACCCCGCGCTGGACCTCGCAAAACAAATTCTGGTCGAGCACCCCAATCTTACTCAAGACGCCCTTGTGGCCACAATGATTGAGCGTTGGGACTCGGAGCCATGGCGTGCGGAAATCGAATTGGTCAAGGAGACCCAGCTCACAAGATGGATTCGCAAAAATGAGAAAGCGGGCGAATTGCGCAGAAAAACCGTAGGCAGTTAGCGGCTAATTGCCTTTTCAGGTTCGCGACTGGCGCGCAAGTTTGTTCCGTTCCCTCTAAATTCAAAATGAGGACACGGAATGCCTGAGAATCTCGACAAACTGCGAAACCGCAAAGACGCCGCAACTTACATTCGCGAAAAATACGCGCGACCATGCACCGTCGGCCTGCTGAATAAATTGGCGGTGCGCGGTAAGGGGCCAGTTTTCAGAAAGATGGCCGGACGGTTTGTTGTTTACGAACAAAAAGCGCTGGACGCTTGGGCTGGAGCTCAAATCGGCGAACCGCAAACCTCAACGTCAAAAGCTGGGCATCGAAGTGCCACGCTTGCTAGCTCTCGCGAAACGAGGATCCTGTGATCGATGCGGCCGCAAAAAGCGGCGAGGGCCGCCCCCGCAACGGGTAGCGACCCTCGGATTATCGAGCACGTTTCACGGCGTCTCGATCGGAATATACCGGGTCCGAAGCATCGTCGTCAAATCCCCAAAATTGAGCCGGCACGCCTTTGCTATCTCCTGCGCCGCCTCCACGCGCTTGGACCGGCGCCGCTCGTGCACTTTTTGCGGGAAGTAGCAGCCGGCGCCGATAACTACATCACGCTGGAGACCTACGCTTCATTGCCGGCTGATTTTATCCGCACTTACGGCGGCGACAAGTTCGCGTCCCCTTTGCATGCAGTTGATGGGGGCGCCGCATGAGCAAGGAGTTTTTTACCAAGACCAAGTTCCAGCGCAAGACCCTGGCAGCAATCGACCAAGCCGACCGGACGGCAAGGAGAGTCCAAAGGACATGGGGCGGGCGATGAACGCGCCCCTGCACTCTCTTCGCGCGATTGCCCGTGCGCTTGGCGGCTACGTCAGCGGCGCGAACGTCCGGTGCC
>DATBYR010000021.1:0-5664 GCA_036513565.1 Methylocella sp.
GCCGGCGGGAGGCTAGCCACAATGCAACAATGCAACAGACGTCTTCGCTGCAACCCACCGATTGCCAGTTATCGCTTCAGGGCTCTAAAAGTTCCACGTGGCGTTGAAACATCACGGCGTCGTAACAAACCCTCAATACAACGATGGGTGTGCTAGACGGCTTGCGAGGCCGGAATGAGCGCGGGGAGGAGTAATCTCCATAACTTATTGATATTATTAGTGAGCGCGATGGGATTCGAACCCATGACCTCCTGATTAAAAGTCAGATGCTCTACCAACTGAGCTACGCGCTCCTTAAGGAGCGTGGTTGGAGTAGCCGCATCGACGCGACGGGTCAATAGATGCGAAACTCAACCAGCAAAATCGGCAAGCGCGACCACCGCGGCGAAGACGGTCACCGAGATTAAAGTTGTTCCTATAGCCTTGCCGACAAGCCGCGTCGCGACCGGCGCGCGTGGATCGGCCCTAGCGGCGATATCGCCGGTTTCATGCTGCGAGCGGAGACCAAGGGGAAGCCCAGTGAACAGGACAGTGAACCAACAAATCCGCCCCGCCACGGGAATCGAAAAAGTCATCTCCGGCCTCAGCTTTCGCCGCGATCTTTGCCCGCCAACCGGTTCGAGTCCGCGCGCCGCCACTGTTGCCGTTTGGACACGCCGCCCTCAAAACCGGTTCCGCCATGCCTCGGCCTATTGCAAGTAAGCGCCTGCGAGCGGACTATCGGTGGAAAATAGTATCCCCCCTCTGATTCGTTTGACGCAAGTCTTTATCGCACGGGAAACACATTATGCGCCGTCACATTCTGGCCGTCGCCGGCGCGGCAGGGCTTTTGCTTGCCGCGACCGGCGCGCCCTCGCGGGCTTATGAATACCAGCAAATTTTTAGCGAGCCCTTAGCCGGCATGGAAGGGCGTCCGCGCGCCGTCGCCCCGCCGCGCGAAGTTGTCGCCTACAATGGCCGCTATGCGCCCGGCACGATTGTTATTTCGACGGAGGAACGCCGTCTTTATTACATCCTGCCGGGGAATCGTGCGGTCAAATATGGCATCGGGGTCGGCCGCCCCGGTTTTGAATGGAGCGGCAGCAGGAGGGTTGCGATGAAACGCGAATGGCCGTCCTGGACGCCGCCCTCCCAGATGCTGCGCCGCCGTCCGGACCTGCCGCGCTTCATGCCCGGGGGGCCGGAAAATCCGCTCGGCGCGCGTGCCATGTATCTTGGCGGCACGCTTTACCGCATCCACGGCTCGAATGAACCGCAAACGATCGGCCAGGCGGTCTCGTCCGGCTGCATTCGCATGACCAACGAGGACGTCGTGGACCTCTACGACCGCGTCAAGGTCGGCACCCGCGTAGTCGTTTTGCGTTAGAGCAATAGGGGCATCTGTTGATACCGGAGCCGATGATAATTGTAATGGGGGAAAGGCAACAGTGCGGCGTTCGGTCCGGATCAATGGCTGGAGGGTCTGGCATCGCCCTCCGCCGGCCATTCCCAACAGGCTTCGCCTGCGGGAACCTTTGCTCAGTTTAGCCCCTTCCGGCACGGAGGCCGGGCCGAATCGTCCGGGCTTTCCGTTTGTTGCTGGCGGATAGGGTGTTAGGCCAGCTCTGAGTGATCATCGGCGGCCAGATGGCGATATAGCCAGCCTATTCCTGCTTCCTTGCGGCGGCGAGGCGCACTCTGTCTTGTCCGGTCTCCGGTGATCCGGTGTCCGGCCCCTTGTGAGCGGCCGGGCTTCCTGAGGGCGCTAGGATCATTTCGCCCGGCGGCTTCTTTTCATAGCCGATGATCGCGATCCTGGGATGAAGGGCGGACAGGCGGCTCAGCCGTTTGGCCTTTGCGATTCGTGCTAACGGGTCAAGGGAAAGCCCGGCCTCGCGGGCGAACTTCCTGTCCCCGTGAACAACCGATCGGGACAGGCCAGCTCGCCGCGTGACATGAAAAAAATCTCGCGCTATCTTATTCCATCGCGAAGCCAGCCAATTTGCATGAGCGCGGGCGGATCCGATGGCGGCAGGACCAGAGATCGAACTGAAGTTCCTGTTCGCGGAGAGAGACGCAGCCAAAGTCAAAGCCCTGGTTGCGGCGGCCTCCGGTGCCCGGCAGGCGAGCCATCAGCGCCTTCGCGCGATCTATTTCGATACGCCAAACCAAGACCTTTGGAGCCACGGGTTCACCGCGCGGGTCCGGACGGCCGGGAAAAGTCATATTCAGACCGTCAAGCGGATTACCTCCTCACGCATCCAAAGAGACGAATGGGAAGAGGAAATCGGCCGGCCCGAGCTCGATCTGGGGCTTGTCAAAAATACCCCCCTCGCGCGTCTCGCCGGCAAACCTTCCATTCGCCGCGCAATTAGACCCGCCTTCGAAGTGGATGTTGAACGCACGTCCTTCATGCTCGAAACCGGCGCTAGCCGGATCGAAGCCTCCTTCGACCAAGGCACGATCGCAGCGAACGGTGAAAAGCTTGGCGTGCGCGAGCTGGAACTCGAATTGAAAAGCGGCGACCGGTCCGCGTTGTTCAACCTTGCCCGCGCCTTTGTGTCGCAGGCGCCGCTCCATCCAAGCCCCATAAGCAAAGCCGAACGCGGTCATCTTCTTGCCGGGGGAGCCTGGGGCCGCGCGGCGAAAAGTTCAAAGCCGCGTCTTGCCAAGGACATGACGTGCCGGCTGGCGTTCCAGGAAATCTGTCAGACCTGTCTGCACGACTTTCATTTGAATCTGCCGGGTTTGGAGAAGTCCGACAATGTGGAGGCGCTTCACCAAGGACGCATCGCGATTAGACGCCTTCGTGCGGCCATGGCGCTTTTTAAACCCATGGTATTCGATTTTGCATATCGAAGACTTCGCGACGAACTGAAGTGGCTGGCGGGTTTGTTTGGCGCGGCGCGGGACATGGATGTCCTGCGGGCGAACTTGCCGCCGCCGGCCCCGGAGGATCAAGCGAGCATACGGGCCGGAAAGCTCGCCGGCGATTGCGAAGCCAAGCGTCTTCGCGCGCATCACGCGGTCGCCGACGTCTTGGATGGCGAACGCGCGCGGACCTTGCAGCTCGATCTCGCGGTGTGGATCGAGGACGGACGATGGCAAAGGCAGTCCTCCGGCATTGCGGAAGAGCCAATACCAACGTACGCCGGCGCCCGCCTGAGAAAACGCCGCAGGAAACTGGTGAAACAAGGCGCGGACCTCGCAAAGCTTGCTTCCGGCGCCCGCCACCAAATTCGCATAGAGGCAAAAAAGCTGCGCTACATGGCGGAATTCTTCGTCGATGTTCCAGGCGTCGCCAAGGATCATAAGCGGTTAAAAGAACTCATCGATTGCTGCGAAAAGCTTCAGGCAGCCCTCGGCGCGATCCGTGACGAGGAAGCCATGGCCGAATTCGTGGAAAACGAGGTTGGGGTGGGCGCCGACGCCGCCAATGGCCTGGCGAAGAGAGCAATTTTGCCGGCCGGCCCGCGCCCGCGACCGAAGGGCGGAATAGCCAAGGAACTCCAAAAGGCGGTCCGCTCCTATTCGAAATTGGCTGCGATCGAGCCATTTTAGGCGGGGCCAGCGCTAGTAAAGGTGTTCATAAGGCCTGCGCCGCACACTCGCTCCGTGCCGATTGACAGCGAGCCACGAACCGGCAATCTCGCGGATCGTGTTGCACGGCGCAATTTTGCCGCCGCCCAGAAAAGCTTAGGATAAAGCCAAACTCTTGATGTGGAAATCGCGTCGCATCAATGCATCACCGCTATTGCCAGAAGAGCTGCGCATTTACGCGGTCGGCGATGTCCACGGTCGGGCGGATTTGCTCAAACAGTTGTTTTCGCGGATAGATGAGGATCTTAAGAAACACCCAATAGCCGAAACTATGCACATCTTCCTCGGCGACTATATCGATCGCGGGGAGGACTCCGCAGCCGTTTTGGATCTGTTGATTGAACGCGCCCGAACCCATCGCATGTCGTGCCTTAAGGGCAATCATGAACACTTTCTTTCCGAATTTCTTGAAAATCCCGGCGTTCTCAGGCATTGGGCGCAATATGGCGCCTTGCCGACGCTTGCCTCTTACGGCCTGACGCCGACAATAAACGCGAATCCCAAGGAACAGGCGGAGCTCTCCGCAAGCCTGTGTAACGCCATACCCAAAAGCCACAGTCAGTTTCTCGCCGGGCTAAAGCTCTGTTTCACCTGCGGAGATTTTTTCTTTGTGCATGCGGGAGTGCGGCCGGGCACGCCCCTGTCGCGCCAACGCGAGGAAGATCTGCTCTGGATCAGAGATGAATTTTTGTTGCACGAGGACCCATTCGAAAAAATTATCGTCCATGGCCATACCCCGGTCATGGAACCAGACGTGCGGAACAACCGCATCAACATCGACACGGGGGCTTATGCGACCGGCCGGCTGACATGTTTGAGACTGGAACGCGATACGGTTGAATTCGTTTAGAGAATTATCCGGTTTGGCGGAACCGGCTCAAGTTCTAAACTGTCTGTTTCCGGACGATTTGGGTTCCCCATTCGCAAATCATGTTCCAGCCGTATCAAACAGAATCGTTGACATCGGAGCCATCCCACCCCTAGTTACCGGCTCTCCTGGCAAGGCTAGATCTCATGTTCTCATCGGCGCCCATAAGGCTGCGCTCGGCGCTCCTCGTCTTTGGCATTGGTCTCGGAGTATCCGGCCTTTGGATGTTGCTTCCGGAGCTGCTGAGGCCAAAGCCCATCGGCCTTGCATTCGATCGCAACGGCGCCGAAGCAGCCTCGGCGCTGCGGACCCGCGCGGTTCTTGCCGCGGAAATCGGCGCGATTAGGGGAGATCTTTGGGCCGAAGCCGCATTCACCGGCGCGCGCTTCATGGGGACCGATCACTCGACGAGCCTCGACCGGACCAATTCCCGACAACTCGCACGGGCCAGAGCCAACGCAGAGACGGCCCTGGCGCTCGCCCCGATCAATGCCGCGGCATGGCTTTTTTTGGCGAGACTTCCGGCAAGTTCGCAGGATGACGAGAACCGCGTTCGGACTCTTCTCGAAATGTCGTATTTCACCGCGCCGAGTGACTTGGACCTCGCCACCTGGCGCCTCGAACGCGCGGCAACCTCAAGCGCGCTCGCGGACAAGGACCTCCAGGCATTCATCAAGAGCGATATTCGCGGGATTCTGGATCGCGGGCCAGAATTTCAACAAGCGGTCATAGCCGCCTATCGCAACGCCTGGCCGCAGAACCAGCCTATTTTTGAATCTCTTGTGGCCGATACCGATCCGGCGGTGACCCGATTGCTTCGCTCCGGTCAGCCAAAATGAGAGCGGTTGGCCAGCTGCGGCGGCTTCCTGGAAAACCGGTAAATTCGCTTGTCCATCAAGTCGCGCTGGGCTCGACGTTTGTGCTTCGCGCCGCGAGCCGAGTCGCGAAGGCCTGCCCACGCACAATGGCCAAGCGAAACCGTTCCGGCCCGCCAATTCCGCAGTAGCCGAGGGCAGCAACGATGAAGAAGATCAGGGTTGAAAATCCCGTTGTCGAACTCGACGGCGACGAAATGGCGCGGATTATTTGGCATTATATACGCGACAAGCTCATTCATCCTTACCTCGACATCGAACTTGAATATTACGATCTCTCGATCGAAAACCGCGACGCGACGAACGATCGGATCACGGTGGAGGCCGCCAATGCCATCAAAA
>DATBYR010000022.1:0-4090 GCA_036513565.1 Methylocella sp.
CACTGCGGGGCGCGTAGCTGACCAGCACCCGGATCGGCGCGTTGTCGGGGCGCGGGCGGGGTGGCCCGAGCGGGTTCGGCCACCTGCGGCAACGGCGAGGCGAGTTGATTGGTGTCCGGCGTCGGCGGCGGCAGGTTCACCGCCTGACGGTTCTCCGGCACGGGCGAGCGCCCCGCCTGGAGGTGGGGTAGTGGCGGTAGAGCAAGGGTCACGGTCTGGCTATTTTTCTCGACCGTCACTTTCCGCGAATCGACCGAGCGCAAAAACCAGCCGGAGGCCGCTTCGCCGACATGCAGACGAACGACAGTTTTTGTGGTTTGGTCGAGGACGAGTGCGACATTTTGAGGCTTGCCGATCACCGTTCCGATGAGCGCGAGCCGGGGCCGCTCGGGTTCGGCTGGCGGAGCGCCGGCCGACGCCTGGCCGATGGCTGGGATCACGGAAAAAGCGCCCATCGCCAAGATCACGCAAGCAAAAAACCGACTCATTTGGTCACCTGCTGCCCTGAAATATCGATTTACACGCACATTCGCGCGGTTTCCGTCTCGGCGCCTGTTCCGCCAACAGATTGCGGCATTTGTATTACGAGGTCGAGGGTGCCCCTGAAGTCGAAAAAGATCATTGCATCGCGTTGCCGATCATGGCTCTAGCGCCACGCATTAACTATAGTTAATGTCACGATGTGGCGAAGCTCTACAGCGTGCGACTACATTCAGGAGACATGGGTCACATCCGCGACACAGCCCCGGTCATTTGCCGGGGCTTCTTATGCGTCATGCCAAGAGGTTCCACGGCCAGCGCCGCATCGCCCCCGCGCTCTGCTCTGGCCGCGCCGTCGTATTGCACCAGCCCCACACCAGCTTTTCATCATATGCCAGGCGAGATTTCGTCGAAGTTTTGACGAAATGCCGAGTCCAATATCTCTCGCACGGTGACGTCCGCTTTGTTGATGCGCGGAGATATTGAAGCAACCGGGCAAAGCATGATCCATTCGTCGCGCCGGGATCGCAAGACCAAGGCAATTGTCGAGGCGTTGGCAATGATCGCTGACGCTCACCCTGAGCTCGAGCCACATCGGCCGCGTCCTGTCCGCGAGACAGACGAATGGTTGTGGGAGAGCGCCATCGAATTTTGCGCCGCGCTGGACCGCTATGCAGAGCGCGCTATGGAAATTAAGAGAGAGAACCGGCGGCCTCCATCCGTGCCAGCCGCCCGGCGCCCGCGCGCAGGGAGGAACCGCCTCCCGACGTTGGGAGGTTTCCGGGAAAGCCCCGTCGCCAGCTTGCCATAGTAAAAACAATCCGATCGGGGGATTCCCTCATGTCTGTTGTGCCGTCAATAATCGTCCTCGCAATAACGGCTCTGCTTGTTTTTCGCCGAGAACTCACCCCCCTCGGGCCAAAGAAAGGCGCCACGCGCGCAGCCGCAAGGCCCAGCACAGCGCGCGAAGCTTCAAGACGTGATAGCGAGGTAAGTTTGGAAAATTAAGGTATTTGCGTGCGGTGCTCTCTTAGCAAATTCTCAATATGATCCGTTTGATCGGCTAGCTCTATCCAAGCCCGCGCCATTTTGGCCAATGCCGTCCTGACCGGCGGGGCGAGCGCCTCGCGCGCCAGGCGCTCGCATTCTTTTGAGTTGGATAGGCATTCCCTCGCTGAGAACATGGGCCACACCGTCTACCCTATTGGACACCAAGTCCACTCCCTTTATTTCAAACTATACCGCTACCATTCAAATTGACGCCTTGATAGCGAAGGCGGGTCGTCATGTTGCCTCCATTCGGGTAAGTGCGCTGGCCGCCGTCTTGAGTGCGGTCACAAGCCAATCTTCCACACTCTCAGCGGCGCGCGCCTCGATCTCGCGCCTGGTATGGGCAATCAGGGCAGCAGCCCCGGAAATCGTCGTCGGTTCCACCCTGGCCATTCGCATAGCAGCCTTACGCTCGGCGCGATCAGCGCGGTTCCATCGATCGTAAAACGGTGAGATGGTTGCTTCACCCGGCCAGCCATGCGGGGTTGGCGCCCCATGCTTTTTTTCCGCCTTAGCCATGGCAGTGTTGAAGCTTTTTTTAAGGCGGTTCGATTCCTTGATCAGCGCCTTGTGTTCGCTAACCGCGGCGAATACCGGATCGATAGCGCTCGTTGTCATTGTCATAAGTGGTTCCTCCTATGGGCCGAGCGTCATTGCAGACGCGAGAGCGGCATTCGAACGATTGGTGAAAAGATCAATCGAAGCAGCGCGCGAAGCTTCAATTATGTGTTCACAGGACGAAGTGACATGCGGCGGCGATGACGATAGAACCGTAATCGTCGCCATTGTCCGGTAAGTCCCATATTTTAGCTTGCTGAGCGTATAGGTAGCGCAGCTTTTCGAGGAATTCCGCATCGCTGGGCGCAAGGCGTGAAGGCGAGTTCGTCGAGGGCCTCATCTTCCTCATCGCACAGATGTTCGGGACAGTCCTCTGGGCCTGGAACCGCATCCAAAGCGGCTTGCGCTGCCTTGTGACGTGCGAGGGCTTGTTCAAGCGCCGTCATGCGCTGCCCCAATCCTGGCCACGATCGCCCCAATCAAGCGCCGTCAGCCTCGGGTGGCACGGTATTGCGAGGGCAACGAATATTTCCCGTATGATCCCTATCTCTTCATCCGCGTCGGGCGGAGCGATGCCGAGCGCCCGCTGATCTTCAAGCTCGGCAAGCCTGGCGCGGAGATGCTCGTGAATCTGTTCAACCAAGGTCAATCGCGGCTGTTTCGCTGTCATTTGCCGCGCCCCTTCGTTCGCGTCGCCGGTGCCCCTGGCTCGGCGCGGGGCGCGCCAGGAATCGGGATGCCTTCGAGCAGTGCAATCGCGTCCTCGATTTTCTGGCTGGCTGCATTTGCCACAGCTGCAATCGGGGCGCCAAATTCGGGCTCCAGGTGGCTAGCAGCGGCGGCCATCCCAATACATTCGATAAAGTCGCGCACCTCGTTGAGAAGGTCCTGCGCGTCCAATATTTTGCTCATTTGCTGCCTCCTATATTTCGCGAAAAACCCCTGCCGGGAACCCGGCAAGGGCTTGTGATTATGCCGTCGCCGTCTTTGGCGGGAGAATGAGCCCCACCATGTATAAGGCTTGCGCTGGCGTCGCACCGCCGCCCCAAACCGCGTAGATTGTTGGCGCTTGATCCGCGACGTCAGCCCAGCGCTCGCCCGCCAGCTCGCGAAGTTCCGCGAACCAATCTGCAAAGGTCTGGTCTTGTCGTCGGGCGACGTGTTTTTGAAGTGCTCGTGCCATTATGAAGGCTCCTTGCTTTGGTCATCGCCTTGTGCGATACCTCACGAATAGAATGATCCTTCTCGATTGTCAATCCCTGAAAGCTAATTATATATTCTTAGAGGCTAATTCATGATTACCAGCGAACAGGTCAAGGCGGCGCGCGGGTTAATTCGCTGGGATCAAAAAGACTTGGCCGAAGCATCGGGAATATCATTGCCGGCGATCAAACGCCTTGAGCAATTGCCAGGACCGCTAGCGGCACAATCCCGAACCGTCGAAGCGATCATCGCCGCCTTCGATTCGGCCAATGTCAAATTCCTCGCCGAGGATAACGGCGGCCCCGGCGTGCGGCTGAAACCGCCAAAGGCGAAAAGGAAACCAAAATGAGAAAAGCATTCATCGCGATCGCGGCGGCCGCAGTGCTATCGGCGAGCGCGTATGCAAAGGATAGCTCGGATCTAGCTCTTGCTTTAGGGACAGTCCTTGGTTCAGAGGAGTTTTGCGGCCTGCACTACGACCAAGCGGCAATTCAATCATTCATCACAAAAAGAGTTTCGGCAGATGACATGGATTTCCCGCCGCTGCTTGAATCAATGACGACTGGAACGGAGGTTGGAAATCGATCTAAGTCGAATTCCGCCAAGACAGCCCACTGCGCGCAAATCGCCCGCATCGCCAAGAGCTATGGCTTCACTCACTAGTGCACAGATTCCATGAAACTTATCATATGAGTGAGATTCTTTTTGGCAGCGATGCAGTCTAGCTTCGTTTGACGATTCGTTGAAGGAGGCCTTGCATCATGGCAGCACCGCGGCTTGTGGTCGAGTTAACCATCGA
>DATBYR010000023.1:0-3907 GCA_036513565.1 Methylocella sp.
ATATAGAGATCGGCGAACACGACCGGATAATCGCGATTGACGATCGATTCGAATGAAAGCAGACCAAGCCCGTCGAGCGAAAAGATCGTTTCGATGAGGAGAGAACCGCCGAAGAAGGCGGCGATAAAGGCGCCGGGAAAACCGGAGACGACGATCATCATCGCGTTGCGAAAGACATGACCATAGAGCACGCGTCGCTCGCTCAAGCCTTTCATCCGCGCCGTCTGCACATATTGCTTGGCGATCTCGTCAAGGAACGAGTTCTTGGTCAGGAATGTCGCGGTCGCGAAGGCGCCAAGCGTCATCGACACCACCGGCAAAGCGATGTGCCAGAAATAGTCGGTGATCTTGCCGGCAGTAGAAAGCTCCGGCCAGTTCTCAGAGGTCAGGCCGCGAAGCGGAAAAATCTGCCAGAACGACCCGCCGCAAAAAAGAACAATAAGCAAAATCGCGAAGAGAAAACTCGGGATTGCATAGCCGGTGATGACGACAGCCGATGACCAAACGTCGAAGCGCGAGCCGTCGCTGACCGCCTTCTTTATCCCTAAGGGAATCGAGATTGCGTAGGAAAGCAGCGTCATCCAAAGACCGAGCGAGATCGAAACCGGCAGCTTTTCCTTGATGAGCTGCAAAACCGGCACGTCGCGAAAGTAGGAACGCCCAAAATCGAACGTCGCGTAGTTTTTGAGCATCAGGAGAAATCGCTCATAGGCCGGCTTGTCGAATCCGAATTGCTTTTCGAGCTCGGCGATGAATTTCGGGTCGAGTCCTTGGGCGCCGCGATATTTCGACGACGTATCGCCGCTTCCCGCATTGCCAACTTCGCCGCCGCCGCCGAAACGCGCTGTCGCTCCCGATTCGACGCCTTGCAATTGCGCCAGAATGCGCTCGACCGGCCCGCCCGGGGCAAATTGAACGATAACAAAGTTGATGAATAAAATTCCGAAGAGGGTCGGAACCATGAACAAAAGACGGCGCGCGATATAGGCAATCATCGGACGTCCTTCAGCGGCCGGCGAAATGAATCCGCTTGGCTTTGTCCTCGTCGTACCACCAGGTCGAGACGACGCCGATATCGTACCTTGGGCTGCGCTCGGGACGCCCGAACAGATCCCAATAGGCGACGAGATGATTGGGCTTGTTCCACATCGGGACCCAGTAATGACCAGAGCGCAGAATGCGATCAATCGCGCGGCAGATAAACGTCAGTTGCTCTCGCGTGTCGGCCACCAGCGCCTTCTCGATCAAGGCGTCGACCGCCGCGATGGCGATCCCCGAGACGTTACGCGAGCCTGGCAGGCTTGCCGCTTCCGACCCAAACGTTGAGCGCATGCCTTCTCCGGGGGTGAGGCCGAGGCCGAAGCGCGAGGTCACGATATCATAATCGAAATCGTCGAGGCGCCGCTTATATTGCGCCGCATCGACGACCCGGTAGCGGGCTTCAACCCCGAGAAGCTTCAGGTTTTTAATGAACGGCGCGGTATGTGGCGCCAAGGCGTTGTCGAAGTCCAGAAACTCGATCTCGAAAGGCTTGCCATCGGGCAACGTCAAGAGCGTGCCGGCCCGCTTGCAGCCGGCATCGGAAAAGAGCGTGGCCGCGCGGCGCAATAGCTCGCGATCCTGGCCCGAGCCGTCCGATACTGGCGGGACATAGACCTCGCCGAGCACCGATGGATCGAAATCGCCCAGAAACGGTTCGAGCAGCGCAACTTCTTCTGGCGCCGGGCTGCCTTGCGCGGCCATCGGTGAGTTCTGGAAGAACGAATTGGTGCGCGAATAGACGCCATACATGATATTGGCATTGGTCCACTCGAAATCGAAGGCGAGACCGATTGCCTGTCTGATCCTCACATCGTTAAATTTGCCGCGCCTGATGTTCAAGAACCAGCCCTGTGTCCCCATTGGCGATTCATCAGGCAGGGTCGCGCGCTTGATGCGCCCATCCTTGACGGCGGCGAAATCGTAGCCGGTCGACCACACGGCCGAGGTGAATTCCTCGCGAAAGGTGAAGACGCCCGCCTTGAAGGCCTCGAAAGCGACTTTGCGGTCGCCGAAATATTCAAACCGGACGCGATCGAAATTCGCCTGGCCGATATTGACCGCAAGATCCTTGCCCCAATAATCCGGAACGCGATCGAAAGCGATGTAATGCCCGGAATCGAAGGGGCCGACCTTATAGGCGCTTGACCCGAGCGGCGGTTCGAGCGTCGTCTCGTCGAACGGGTGGCTTGCGTAATAGGCCGCGGAAAAGACCGGTTGTCCGGCGACGATCAATGCCGCTTCCCGGCTGTGCCTCGGCTTCAGGCGCACCATGACAACATCGTCGGCCTCGGCCTCGGCGGCGTCGAGATCGCGCAACGATTGGCGAATCGACGGATGGCCCTTGGTTTTCAGAATATTCAAGGAAAATGCGACGTCGTGTGCGGTCAAGGGCGAGCCGTCATGGAACCTTGCCTCCTTGCGCAGAAGAAAGCGGTAAATTGTCTTGTCCGCCGAAATGCGCACGGCGCGCGCGACAAGCCCGTAGAGTGAATCCGGCTCGTCGCCGCTTCCGCTCATCAGCGAATCGAAAATGAGCCCCATTCCCGCGGCGCCGTCGCCCTTCAAGATATAGGTATTCAGCGTATTGAAGGTGGTGAAATTCTGGTTGCCGGAGGTCGAGCTGACCTGAAGCACGATCTCGCCGCCCTTCGGCCCATCGGGATTCACATAAGGAAAATGGCTGAAGCCGGCCGGCTGGGCGAGATCGCCGAAGATCGAGAGACCGTGGGTCTCGGTCTCCTCTGCGGCCGCATGGGTGGCAAGCGTGAAAAAGCGCGGCAAGACGAGGCCCGCCAAACCAAGCCGCAACGTCGTGCGGCGGGTGAGGGCATATGAAGCCCCCGCAAGAAATTTTGCTGTCAAGGTTGCTCTCTAAACGAAGCGCCGGGCCAAAACAAACGTCTTAAGCGCGGACGCGGGCTGCGGCAAACGCGGCCGAGTTCATCGGCCATATAAGCATGAAAAAGCCGGGCAGGAACCCGGCTCTTGCAATAACGCGTTGCAAAACTCTCATTTTGCCGGCAAGGTCCCGGGATGTCGGTAATGTCTCAGTTTGAATCTCTGCTTCCGGCCCAAAGCCACATTGAGCGTTGCTGTCCCGAAGGTCGCCGACTGGTCATCCCCGGTCATTTCACGGCATTTATTCGCCGGCGTTCTGCCGCCGATCGCAGAACTGCGGCCGCCACCTGAGGCCGTCATCCAGTCGATGTCCGCAAATTTTCCGGGCAAGAACTCGCGCCCCTGACGCGCCAAAGAAAACACGGTCTCACCACACACCGGGAATAAGGCGCGGCGTATGCCGCACGTATGCGGCGTATTCCGGAAAAGCCTTCTGAAGGACCTTCTCTTCGAGCTGCATCCGCATGATCTGCACGGTCACATGCAGTACCAGGAACGGCAGCGCCGCGAACCAGGCGTATTGCAACAGTACGCCGGCAACTGCGGCCTCCTCGACAAGGTAGAGCGGATGCCGGACGATGGCGTAAGGGCCGCTGGTGACGAGCTTGCGCGCCTGGGGGATCAGGCTGAACGACCGGCCCAAGGAAAGGAGCGTGTAGACCATCAGCACCTCGGTGATGAGGACGATCGCCGCCGATGCGGCATAGAGCGCCGGCATTTCCGGGCCGCGCGGCAGCAGGAAAATCAACCACGCGGCATAGGTGCCGGCCATCGTCAGCAGCGCCGGCCCGAGCCCCTCGGCCCGGCTGATCGGCTCTGGCCGTATCAGCATGATACAGCAGATGATCGTGTAGAAAAGGACGATGCCCCCTTCCGAGACCAGCGCCGGCCATGAACCCGGACCGGCCCGGCCGGCCGCGATGTCCTCAAGCAGACCGTTGACGTCCCTGAAGGATGTCGCGCTCAG
>DATBYR010000024.1:0-22405 GCA_036513565.1 Methylocella sp.
ATTATTGGCCTTGCCGGTGCTTATTTAGTCGCTCTTGGGATGTTTGGACTTTATTATGTGCTCGGAGCAGCTGAACGATATGCGTCCCGATAAAAATGCCAGATACAAACCCAGAGCCAACATCGCTTATTGATGCCGCAGTTAAATTGATCACATCGCTTATCAACGCCGCAGTTAGGCTGGGACTGCGGCGAGTGATTAAAGCTTGTTTTCCTCTTGTTGCTGCGGTTCTGATAGCGCTGACCGGTAATTTACTCCCTTGGCCATGGAATCAAGTGTTTTATGGGATTGGGGCGGCGCTAGCAGTGATAGGTGCCGCCGTCCTCATTGTTGTAAGCACAGTTCATCGGAACTGATAAGCTTAGGATTATCCGGGCCGCCGATAGAAGAGGGCGGCTCTCCCAATTGGCCATCTGCTAGCGTTTCTGTTTTTTCCAGCGCATAAAAGCGCGCGCTTTTTGTTTAAGCGTGCGCGGCTTTGTTAGGCCATTGATATAGTAGCCTCTTGCCTTTGGCGCCTCGTAACAGGGCGTCGGCGCGCTCTGCATCGTCATAGCCGAGCGCGGGGCGAGAACACGCGATTGGTTTCGGTTGAGGCATGCTCCGGTGCGAGTGCGGTGGCGATCTCGACTTCTTATTGTGTGCCCCCTTAACGGCCGCTCGCGCGGCCCCAATTTCCCATGGTATGCTTGGCGCAATGCAAGGGAAGCCGGGGGATAATATTCACCATAGAATTTTTCCGCGTTAGGCCGATCGATGACGCACACGCTACGTTAGATCGGCTTTCGGTGATCGTTGATGATCTTGACGCCGCAAAGGTGAAAGCGAGATCGGCTTCTTGGAAATGCCAAGTTCGGAAAGAGTTGGCGCTGACTCGGTCCCCTTGTGGAACCGAGTTCTTTGAGCATCTCCACCGTTGTCACATCGGCCGCGCAAGCCGCCCAGCACGCGTCATGAGACGACGCACCCGTCGGGCGACCCTGAAGTGACCCGGCATTTTGGCGGACTGCGTCAATGCGTTGCTCCCATCATTTTCGCCTCCGGAGAATCGTGGATTTCCAGCACCGCCGCGAGATACTCCTCGCGCACCTTGGCCGCCTTCACCTCGAATTGTTGCTCCAGCTCCCAAAGCCGGGTTTCGTAGGCATATTTGGCCTCCGATAATCGCACGACCTTGTCAGAGGACTGGATAAGCGCGCCTTGTGACGGCACGCCGAACGTTTGTCTTGTGCATTGTGCCATGTTTTGCACCTCGATGCCCCCGCCTCTTGCTGCGCAGTCTCGCTGCTGCCGCGGAACGCACGCGCACAACCATTGTGCTTGACCACGAACATGAAAATCAAAAACATGGTTAATCAGGTCTTAAGACTGTTGAACTGAATTGCTGTTTCAGGGGCCTGCCGCGGCAGCCGCCAAGATTGGCCTAAATATTGCTTATTCATTCTGGCTTGGTTTCCTCCCAGGCTTGTTACGCCTGCCCCTGGTCTGGCCGCATAATGCAGTTCGCGCGGCCAGGTCAGGGGCTTTTTTGTATTCCACTCCGCCGCGTTGCCCCGCCCGGAGCCGCTGCAAGATCCACGGCGTTGGGCGCGATCACGGGGTCAGGATTGCTGAAGGATTAGCAGAACAAGGCAAGCTAGAAGCACGGGCACAACGACGATACCGCCGAAGCTGATGCGCCACTCGCTGCCCTGTAAGACAAGCCTTTCCAAAGCTATCAAAGGTAGCCGAAGAGCCAGAGCAATGCAGAGCAAGACGATGGCCGGCTTAAAGCCTGCCTCGTAAACATACCAAATCAGGAAGAGCGGGCAGAGCCACAACGATATGGCCATGGATATTACAACGAAAGGATGTATATCCGCCCTAGCGATCCGCAAGAAATGAATGTGACTCGCTTGATTACCGGCGATCCATGCGACGACCGAATATAGGCCGGAGGTCACGAGCGTTGTTTCCGACAATGGATAGCGGAGGAACGCGATACCCCCCACGACGAGGATGGCGCAGGTCAGACTGAAGCTAAATTCCCAAACAAATCTCCGCTCTCGACGGCTGTGGGTGTCGTCGTCCTCTGCATCCGCTTCTTGGTTCACGCTGATGGCTCCTTTCTTACGGTCTGCGAGCAGGTGGACCGCGTCGACGGCGGCGTAAACAAGAGCCCGGATGAACAGGGCCAGGACCAGGGCCACGGCCAGGGCGACGGCGAGTGCTAGCGCGGTTTTCATTGATTAATCTCCTTGCGCTTGGCGACGTGCAACGCGCGCTCACATCGGGCCAGCGCTATTGTTTTTGAGGCAATTCGGGCAAGTGCGCTGGCCGCCGTCTTGAGTGCGGTCACCCGCCAATCTTCCACCCTCTCAGCGGAGCGCGCCACGATCTCGCGCCGGGTATGGACAATCAGGGTAGCGGCACCGGGGATCGTCGTCGGTTCCACCCTGGCCATTCGCATAGCAGCCTTGCGCTCGGCGCGCTCGGCGCGGTTCCATCGATCGTAAAACGATGAGATGATTGGTTCGCCCGGCCACTCATGCAGGTTTGGCGCCCTCCATTCCCCATACTTTTTTCCGCCTTAGCCCTGGCACTTTTGCAGCTTTTTTCAAGGCGGTCCGATTCCCTGATCAGCGCCTTGTGTTCGCTAATCGCGGCGAATACCGGATCGATAGTGGCCGCCGGTGCTTTGCGTTTCTGTTTGGCTGTCATTTGCCCTTCCTCTTCCTCCGCGCCGCCGGTGACACTGGCTTGACGCTGGGCGTGGCCGGAACCGGCGCGTCCCCGGACTCGAGATATTCGTGCAGCAACGCAATTGCCTCGTCGATTTTGTTACTCGCGATATTGGCCACGCTATTTGAGTGCATATCTCGAAAGTCATCGCGATGAATATTACGACCGGCTTCTCGACGTATCTCGCGAGGATGACTGGACAGGCTGGTGCGAGTTCTTTCTTCGAGCTCTGATCGCTCAGGCCCAGGAAAACCAGACTAAGGCACAGGCAATTCTATCACTTTACCGGGAACGCAAGGATTGGGTCGCTGAGGTTACGCGGTCGCAATATGCTGTCCGAGCACTCGATTGGATGTTCGCCCGGCCGATCTTCAAGACATCGGACTTTATTGAGTCCGCTGATATTCCCCGGCCGACGGCCAATCGTATTTTGCGCGAGGTGCGAGACCAAGGGCTGTTAAGGGAAATCCGCCGCGCAAGCGGACGCCGAGCCGCCATCTTGGCCTTTCCTGCTCTATTGAATACCGCCGAAGGGAAGGCCGCATTTTGAGGCTCACGGGCGTGCGACAAAGACTTTTATATCTCACGGAATGCGGTTTCATGAAACACAACATGTGTAGCATGGTGTGGGTGAGACACAACGGCGCCCCCGTTAGGCCAGCGCGGCGCCGCCTTTGCCTATCCGGTCTCAAGCGGCAGGACAACGATCTAATCGTGATCGAGAGCCCCGGGGCGGCTGCAAGCTTCAAACGCAATTTCGAGGCAGATTCACCAGCGGCGAGGCTTTGGCGGCTGGCGCGAAGCAGTAGACGGACGTGCGTTTAACCGTTCCGCTGACGTCGTAATTATGCCGCCCTGAACGGAACATTGTTGGTCGACTGACGTTCAAGTGGCGTGCAAATTCCCCGCAAGAGGCGAAGATATGGCAACCATTGAAGTGTTGAAGATCGAAAAGGAGGAGTCCGGCAAGGTCAGGGTTTCAATTGAAGCCCGGACAATAGACGGTCGCTACACGTTTTTCCCAATGGAAATAGATGATTGTGGATCTGCGGCGGCAAACGAAGACAAAGCTCTGCGCGAGCTTCAGCGTCTTGTAGAAGACCTCGCAACCGCGCTCCTGCTTCGTATTGGGTCAATTTCCATATAACCTTCAGTTCAACTTACCTTCTGCCGCTTACCTTCTGCCGCCCTCGCAATTTCAGTTTCGATTGCCGGGCGGCGGTGATTTGATCCCACGCCTTCCGCTTCTGTTGCGCCGCCGCCACCATCGCCTCCAGCGTCCACGCCGTCGATGCCGCTTTCGCTTCCGCGACTTGCGCCGCCATCTTGCGATGCCTTCTCGCTGTCGCCGTCCCCACCGCCGCCGCCGCCAATGCCAGGGCCAGGGCAGTCGCAAGCTTCTAGCACGTCCACGATATGCCATTGCGGGCGTCACCTTGAGCGTCTGATGGATGCAGACAAAATTGTAATACATGACGTGCAATGCGACGGCATGCGTGTGGTTCTCAACCTTCTTTGAGAACGCATTTGTTATTGAGTGAACCGGCGCATGCGCATTCTCAGCGTGAGATTTGAGCGCTCAGAAAATGAGGTGCTAACATGCTTGGGGTCGCCGCTTCCGGCGTTTCGGTCGAGACGATCAAGCGGTTAGAGCGGATGGATGGCCCATTGTCTGAAACGCGAGTGGCTACTGTTAACGCGATCCAGGGCGCACTGGAAAAGGCCGGGGTCGAATTTACCAACGGCGATCGTCCGGCTGCGAAAGTCTTCGGGAGGATCGATCCCGGTCGAGGAGCTCAATGCAGCGAATGATGATTAGGCGGCGCTCAGGGCGGGGAGCGGAGCCGGCGCCCTGGATTCTAGGGGTGACGCACGCACGAAAAGTACGGGCGGCTCGTTTCCGAACCGCCCTTGCCATACCATGCCATGCCATGCCACGCGGAGCGCCACACTTAAGGAAATCACTGTTCGGGTTCGTCTGGAATATATGGGTCTGGCGGAAAAACTTCAGCGCGACCGAAAAAATTGTAATGGCATTCAAGCTCAGGAAGCTGCGGCGGGGTGAACGGGGTGTCCACAGACTCATTTCCCCATCCCTCTTCGGCTCTGGAAGACCTGCAAACGTAAAGTGAGCGGTGTCAATCGATGTCCGGTCAAATCGATCGGAATGCTCCTCTCGTTCCGCCTCTTTGTTACATGCCTTGATCGCCTCATCGATAAGGCGATTCCTGAGAACATAATGTAATAGCTCGGACTGTTTTTCCACGTTGGATATTTTATAAAACATCCAAATCATAGCAAGAGCCATCGCTCCTATTGCCAATCGCTCCCAGCTCCAGTTTTTTGGCATCGTTCATTGTCTCCAAAGGGGCGCCTCACTCTGCAAAAGGGGCGCCTCACTCTGCCGATACAACGGAGAACCGCAAGATTTTTGTCAGGCAACGAGAATTGATGCGCGCCGAGTTCGGCCTCGCGTTCGGACCGCGCCGCTTTCTTGAGCTCATCGGGGCCGGGCCCCGATGTTTCTCGGAGTCCTCCGGCGCCGGGCTCCGTTGCTGGGGCGTGCTCTCCTGTTGTGCCAGAGATAGGGCCGCGAGTGTCTGGCCTTTCAGCCACGCCTCTTTTAATTTCGGCCCTGATTGAGGAAAGGAATTTTGCTCATGCTCCAGTAAGGGCTCCTGGCTTGATACCGAATTGCTGTCCGACGACATCGCCAAATCTCCCTTCGATGGTACTTAATCTTCCGTGGTGTAGGGCATTTGTGTCCACCCTTGTCCCGTTCAAATCCGCCCCAAGAGGCGTCGGAAAGCAAGACTATTCGTAATACCGCCTCGGCCTTGTCGGAAGGAATACTAAGCAATTCGGTGCTTGACGCCAAGCTGCGTCGGGGCAAATCTTTCATGGCGCATTCGTTATGCCATCTGTTTGTTCAGGATATTATTAGGCAAAGATGTGCCAGCTATCTGCTTAGAATGCTTGATTTCATCATTTTTTCACGAGAAGCGGAAACCGCTTTCCGGAACGATTCTTAGATGGTAAGCTAGCGGGAGCCTCGGCAAATGACGGGGCACGCCACGAGCTTGGAGCCCTAGGGCCGGCCGGCTTCTAACTGCGTCGGTTCGTACGCGGAAAGATTTCGCTCGTGGCGCGGGTCGGCCGGGCACCGAATCAAGATAATAAGGGAGATGGATGATGTCTGCTGCATGGGCTGGTGAAATTGTGAAGCCGGTAGGAGTCGGCACTATAGATCGAGTTAACGCCGGCGGCGGCGGCTTGGTGGTTCTGATCGCGATGATCATTCTCTTTGGCGCCGCGACGTATTTCACCGGCCGCTTGTATGGCAATGTAGGATACATTGCCTGTGGCATTGGATTCCTGGTCGTTGTAGTTACGCTAGGGTTCGTGGGTGGGTGGAGTCTCTGATAACCATAAACCTGCCAATTTATACGGCGTGGCGCGCCCAGCGTGCCACGCACCCAGGTTTCCGCCTATTTGACCCGCCCAAGGCAGATTTGCTCTCGCCTTCCGGAAGGACTTAGAGAGACCGTCGCCGGGGCGAGGCGGTGACCGCGATGCCGGTCCGTGGATCGAGGAGTGTAACGCTCCCTTGAGATCGAGGGCGGGGCGGTTCCGGCACGTCTGCGCGAACCGGTTCCCAGTCATAGTTTGTCGCCTGGGCGAAGGCGGTCAGAACCACACGCCAATGTTGCTCGCCGGGCGTCGACGACACCGGCGGCCGAACCGGTGGCTTAGGTCGATGCGATCAGCGGAAATCCGCCGTTCCGGTCCGAGCCGAAAGGAACCGTAACGGCGAAGCCCGCCTCGGCGCCAAAAAGCCTGAAGTCCGGAAACCAGCTGACGATCGCGCGGCCGACCACGAAATTATAGACGATCTTGTGCGCCTCTAGGAAACAAACCGCCGCCCTGCCAAAGAAAAAACGTGTTCGGGCAATGAACGCCGCGGCGAGAGGGAACGGCCGCCAAGGTCAAATTGCATCCGGGCGGCCTTTATCCGCGTGTCGGATTCATCGTCACTAACATGTCGAGACCTGCCGGGAATGTTGTCCTCTACAACAAACGCGGCACGGCGAAGCAATGGATCGAGGACAGCACGGGCAGATCAGGTGGACGCGGCCATCGTGCCGCTCTTTCGCCGCCAACGCTGTGCGTCTTCAGCTGCATGGATTGGCCTACAAACTCGGCAATTTCCTGCTAACATTGGCGACGCCCGAGCGGATCAAGCATTGGTCTCTGACGAGCTTGAAGGAAAAACTCATCAAGATCGGTGCGAAGGCCGTCAGCCGCGGCCGTCATGCTGCCTTCCAAGATGGCCGAGGTCACCGCCCGCGGTATCTGTATGCTGGCATCCTGCGGCGGATCGCTGAACCGTGGCTACCGCCGCCAGCTGTGTTGTGCGACGCGCTTGATTGAATTGCGGCCGATCAAAACCAAGATATGGCTTTGAGGATCCCCATCGGAACAGAGACTGACGAAAAGGATAAATCGGAAATTAGCCCGATGGCCGTACACCCGAATGCGATTCGACAGGCGAGAAGGCTTCTCGCCTCTATCGTCGAGGACAATGGAACCCCCTGCGAAGTGGAATTCGCATCTGGCGAGATTCTTCGATGCGGAGCGGGAACTCCTAAAATTTTCGTGAAATTTCATACTGATAGAGTACTGCAGGGCAATCTAAGTGAGTTGTCTCTCGGGAAAGCCTACCTGAACGGCGAATGGGATTTTGAGGGGGATACATTAAACGCACTGGACCTTCGACATCATCTACAAGGAAAGGGCAATTTCTATACAAAGCTGAAGTTTATTAATGAGCTGTTCTTTAAGCGTGCAACATGGGTAAATAAGCGCGCCATTGCTGCCCACTATAATTTTGGTAATGATTTTTATTTGACATTTATAGACAGCAGGTATCGGTTCTATTCCCATGGTATATTTCATTCCGATGGCGAAACACTGGAGCAAGCCTCAGAGCACAAGCTGGAAAGTATGTACGACGCTTTGCAATTAAAGCCTGGAATGCGCCTGTTGGATATTGGCGCAGGTTGGGGTGGAGTGCACCAATATTGCGGGCCTCGTGGTATCCATGTTACTTCTCTCACATTGACTGACGATTCTTACCGCTACACTGATAGCCTAATCAAGCGCATGGAGCTCAAGAATTGTTCCATAATTCTCGAGGATTTTCTCAACCATCACCCGAGAGAGCCCTACGACGCCGTGGTTATCTATGGCGTTATCGAGCATATTCCCTATTATCGAAAGTTCTGCGAACGGATGTGGGCTTGTCTTAAGCCTGGAGGACGCCTCTATCTGGACGCCGCCGCGGCTCTTGAAAAATACGACGTGAATGATTTCGCCCGTAACTACATCTGGCGGGGCACTCACACCTTTCTCTGCTTACAGGACATAGTCCAGGAGCTGCTGTACCATGGCATGGAAATCGTGGAGATAAAGCGAGAAACCCACGATTATGAGCTGACAATGAAACATTGGGCATTGCGCTTCGATAATAACAGTGAGAAAATCATCGAACAGTGGGGGAAGGAAATCTACCGCGCTTTCCGGATGTACCTCTGGGTTGGCTGCAACTGCCTTCGTGCAAATACCCTGCAAGCTTATCACCTCGTAGCGCAGAAGCATTTCTTACCGGGACCCCGGCCAAGGTTCGCGCGACGAACCTATCATTTCATTCGCAGTCTTGTTTAGACAGACTCCTCTAAATTTAATGCTCTAATTTGATGAAGTCTTGGAATACACTACTGAATTTCAACACGAACCGCGGCGGCCTAAACTTTTAGATCTTATCCAGGCCATGCTTAAGGGGGATGCCCCATTACCCCCGATCGCTCACTTGATCGGCTTTAAGCTCACGTCTGTCACTTGCGGACGGGCAGTCATTGAATTCCAAGCCGGTGAACAGCATGCCAATCCTATGGGTATACTTCATGGCGGTGTCTTTTGTGACACAGCTGATGCAGCCATGGGCATCGCCTATGCTTCCATGCTTGAGGAAGGCGAAACTCTCGCAACTCTGGAATTGAAGATCAATTTTCTCAAGCCTATTTCGCAAGCGAAGCTGCGCGCTATAGGTAACGACGTTCACAAAGGTCATACTGTTGGCCTAGTGGAATGCAATATCCTTGATGAGAAGGATTCCTTAATTGTACGTGCCAGCTGTACCTGCATGACGCTCCGAGCTACAGTCGTAAGCGAACATAGTCGCTGAGGCGAGTCTTCGCCGGTCTTTGCGCCGGGGCCGCGCGCCTCGCGCCAGGCCTCCGGGGTATCTGATTCCGGGGTATCTGATAAAGACGGGTTGGCAAAAAGGCCGCATTTCCTCTGACCGGATGGCCCCCGTGAACCGGGACAGTCAACAGATGTCGCTGGTTACCAACTTCGAACCAATTCAATCCGCCAAGGCAGAGGCGGATCTTTCCGCGACCCTTTGGGCAAGGCTGCGGCAGGAGGCCGAGGACGCGCTCTCACGCGAGCGCGCCCTGGCGCCCATTTTCGTTAATTCGATTTTGAACCGCCCGGCCTTCGAGGACGCGGTCATTCACCGGATCTCGGCGCGGCTGGGCAATGAGATTGTTCCAGCTTATCTCGTCAATGATATGTTTGGCCAAGCGGTCGCCGGCGACGCGACGATTGGCGCGGGTTTCCGGGCCGACATTATCGCGGTGCTAGACCGCGATCCGGCCTGCGAACGTTTGATCGAGCCCTTGCTCTTTTTCAAGGGGTTCCACGCAATCCAAACGCATCGGCTCGCGCATTGGCTCTGGACCAATGGCCGGAAAGATTTCGCGCTTTATCTACAGAGCCGGTCGTCCGACGTATTGCAGAGCGACATCCATCCGGCGGCGGTGTTTGGAAAGGGCATCTTTCTTGATCACGCGACCGGCCTCGTGGCCGGCGCGACGAGCGTCATCGACGACGATGTTTCGATCCTCCAGAATGTCACGCTCGGGGGTACCGGCAACAAAACCGGCGACCGGCACCCCAAGGTCCGGCGCGGCGTCATGATTGGCGCCGGCGCGAAAATTCTCGGCAATATCGAAATCGGGGCGTGCTCGCTGATTGCCGCGGGCTCGGTCGTTTTGCATCCGGTGCCGCCCCATACGACCATGGCGGGCGTGCCGGCCCGGGCGGTGGGAACGGCAGACTGCGCCGAGCCCTCGCGCAGCATGAATCAAATCTTGAGCCAGCTTGCCTATGAGTCCTTCACCTATACAATTTGATGGCTGATCTGACACGGCCTTGGCCCCGGAATGCTGGAGCTCGCGCAAACTATTCCGGAGGCATTTTTTTGATTGTCCACAAGAAGCCTGCGCCTTATACTCTCGCGGCAAGTGTTCGATCACAAGCCGCAAAAAGGCGATACGGCAGGCGGACACGACCGATGGTCGTGATTGGATGCCGCAAGCCACAGCGATCACTTTGGAGGAAGTCCAATGGCACTTCAACTTGGCGACACCGCCCCCGATTTTGAAGCCGATACGACGGAAGGCCGCATCCGTTTCCATGACTGGATCGGGAACTCTTGGGCGGTTTTGTTTTCGCATCCGAAAGACTTCACTCCCGTCTGCACCACGGAACTCGGCTATATGGCGAAACTCAAACCGGAGTTCGACCGCCGCAACACCAAAATCATCGGGCTGAGCGTCGATCCGGTGGACAATCACAAGAGGTGGTCTTCGGATATCGCGGAGACTCAGGGCGCCGCGCCGAACTATCCGATGATCGGCGACACCGATTTGAGCATCTCGAAGCTCTACGGGATGCTCCCCGCCAGCGCCTCAGGTGACACGTCCACAAGGACTCCGGCCGATAACCACACGGTTCGCAACGTATTCGTCATTGGGCCAGACAAGAAAATCAAACTCATTATCGTTTACCCGATGACGACAGGCCGCAATTTCGACGAGGTGTTGCGTGTCATCGACTCGCTGCAACTTACAGCCAAGCACAAGGTCGCCACGCCGGTCAATTGGAAACAAGGCGAAGAGGTTATCATCGCTGGCTCGGTTTCCGATGAGGAGGCGAAGACGATCTACCCGCAAGGTTGGAAGGCACCGCGTCCCTATATACGGATCGTGCCGCAACCGCGGACCTGAGGGAATCTGCGCGGACCCCCTGGAGCCTTCGGATTTCTGGTCGATGTTTATGAGCAGGATCGCGACAAAGTCGTGGTCCCTTGTTAGCGCGCGGATTTGGCGCCAGTTGATTGTGTCGCTAATACCAAGTCCCGTTGTGATTGACTCTCACGTCATGCCTGGCCTTGAGCCGGGCATAGGCAAGGGAGCGTTTCCCAAAGGGGTTCCGCCTTGAAAGCGTATCTCCGCCTGACCCCGCAGCCTTGAAGGCATCGCCAACTTGGAAAGGTTCCATCAGCTTTCGGAGCAAGCTGTAACGGATGCGTGGCGCCGCTATGTGCGGATCGTGCCGCAACCGCGCGGCTGATCCATGCAAAAAGCTGCGGCGGGGGGAACAACAATTCTTTGCTGGGGGTTTCGAGTATTAGGAGGATTTGATGCGTACAATCCGTCTGGTGATGATCACTGTGGGCCTCGCGTTGCTTGCCTCGTCAAGTCTGGCTCCGGCGCTCGCACAAACTGCGGGGAAACAATTCGATGATGCGAGCCTGAAGGATGGTAAGCAGATCTTCCGCTACGACACATTCGGCAGTGAAGATTTCTGGGGCGGACAGGTGAAGCTGCATCAGGCGATCGCCGGCGAGAAAGATGGCGGCGTGGGCCCAGGCCTTAGCCCGAACAAGGCCCTTGAGCTGGGCCTCAAGGTCGATCTCGCGTCTGTGCCCAAGGCGATAGGCCCACTTATAGTAGCTGGGACATTGAACTTCGATGATCCAGCCGTCACGCTTGCGCTACTCAAGGCCAATGCCGTGGTCGGTATCACCGGCTTCTTCAGCAAGGACGGGAAAACGCTGCAATCGATCGGTATTCAATGTGCGCTCTGCCATTCGACCGTGGATGATTCCCTCAAACCAGGAATAGGCCTTCGCCTGGACGGTTGGCCCAACCGCGACCTCAACATTGGAGCCATCGTAGCGACCGCGCCCGACCTCAACGCATACGTCAAGATGCTCCAAGTCGACGAAGCGACTGTCAAAAAAGTCCTCACTAGCTGGGGCCCCGGCAAGTTCGACGCCGAACTTAATCTGGATGGCAAAGCATTCCGTCCGGACGGTAAGCCGGCGGCCACGCTCAATCCGCCAGCGTTCGGACTCGCCGGAGTGAACAACCACACTTGGACTGGCGGTTGGGGCACGGTCACGTACTGGAATGCTTACGTCGCCAATTTGGAAATGCACGGCAAAGGCAATTTCTACGATCCCCGGTTTGATGACGTTGATAAGTACCCGGTGGCCGCGCGAACGAAGCAGGGCCATAAGCAAGACCAGGATGATGGCATTACGGCCAAGCTTCCGGCCCTCCACAACTATCAATTATCGTTGGTTGCGCCGAAGCCGCCCGCCGGCAGTTTCAATCAGACTGCGGCAAGGGATGGAGAGAAGATCTTCGACGCGAAGGGGCGTTGCGGCACTTGCCACGTGCCGCCGCTGTTCACCGAACCCGGCTGGAACACGCACAAGGCGGAGGAGATCGGCATCGACGACTTCCAGGCCAAGCGGTCCCCAGACGGAAGCTATCGCACTACTCCGTTGCGGGCGCTCTGGGACACGAAGAAGATTCCAAGGGCGGATTTTACGATGACGGCCGATTTGCCACGCTGGACGATGTCGTAGAGCACTACGACAGGCATTTCGATCTGAAGCTGACCGACAAGGAAAAGAAGGACCTGGTCGAATACCTCAACTCAATTTAGCCAGCGCTGCGCGGGCGTTGAGGCGAGCTCAACCTCTGTGGTGATTGAGAGTTGCGCTCATTCAGTCATCGTGTCCGTTAGTCCCTGGCCATTCCTTAAGGAAGCAGCATGGCGCAACCCGCCGCGAAACACCCTGACGCCGCGCAGCTGCCGGGACGCGGCCGCATTTATGATTCGATCACCGATACGATCGGCGATACGCCGCTTGTGCGTCTAAAAAAGATCGCCCGGGAAAAGGGCGTCAGGGCCAACCTTCTCGCCAAGCTCGAATTCTTCAATCCGATCGCCAGCGTGAAGGACCGCATCGGCGTCCACATGATCTCGGTCATGGAGGGCGCGGGCAAGATCGTGCCCGGCAAAACCACCCTCATCGAGCCGACCTCCGGCAACACCGGCATCGCGCTTGCCTTTGTCGCGGCGGCGCGCGGCTACAAACTCATCCTAGTCATGCCGGAATCGATGTCGCTCGAACGCCGCAAGATGCTCGCCCTGCTCGGCGCCGAACTTGTTTTAACCCCGGCGGCGCAAGGCATGAAGGGCGCCATTTCCAAGGCGCAGGAACTCGCCGAGGCGACGCCCGGCTCGGTGATCCCGAAGCAGTTCGAAAACCCGGCGAACGTGGAAATCCACCAGCTTACGACAGCCGAGGAAATCTGGAACGATACCAAAGGCGAAGTCGATGTTTTTGTCTCCGCGGTGGGCACGGGCGGGACGATCACGGGAGTGGCGCAAGTTCTGAAGCCACGCCGGCCGAATCTGAAAATCATCGCGGTCGAACCGGAAGATTCGCCGGTTCTCTCGGGCGGACAAGCGGGGCCGCACAAGATTCAGGGAATCGGCGCCGGTTTCGTTCCCGCGATTCTCGACCAGTCGCTGATCGACGAAGTCTTGACCGTCGGCAATCAGACAGCGTTCGACACGGCGCGGCTCGTCGCGCGCTTGGAGGGCATCCCGGTCGGAATATCGTCGGGCGCTGCCGTCGCCGCCGCGGTCGAATTAGGCCTGCGCCCGGAATTCGAAGGCAAGAACATCGTCCTTATAATACCGTCCTTCGCGGAACGCTATCTGTCGACGGCATTGTTCGAAGGGTTTTGATAATGTTGGTGCAAGCTTCGCCTGATAGGGTAATGGACGGGAGCCTTTCTCGGGCCGGTGGTTTGTTCCGGGACATGGAGAGGGATCCCTGAATGTGGCATGAATATTGCTTGAATGGAAGGGAAGGGTCAAAGATGGATATTTTTCCCATGATAGAACTCATCCTGCTCTGTGCCGCCGTGCTTGCGATCGCAGTGCCGGCCTCTGTCCGTAACAACCGCCGCTTCGCCCCCGTGCCCACCCGGATGCGGAAGCGTCAACCATAGTTTCGCCTCCGGCCAACGGCCAATTGGCCTTGCCCCTTGTCGAGCTAATTAACTTGGCCAGTTTTGGTAGCACATCAAATGTCCGCTTCGTCCCGGTTCTTCTGGTTCTGTTCCCCTGCGGGACTGTGGGCCAGGTGTTTGCCTTGTCCACATTTCCACAGGCCGGCCGACGAGCGGACTTGGGCGAAACTTAGGCAACCTTTTTTTCTCCGGCGCAGGCCCCCCTTTTGTCGTGTCGCCCCAGGCATCTTGGCTGATCAAAGATAGCATGGGTTCCGTCATGGTATTGCCGGACCTTGACCCTCGCCTTGACGAAATGCGCGCGCGGCGGGCTGGCGGGGATCCGCAGTTTCAACCGGTTGAATGTCACGCAATTGCCGTTGCCGGCTTGGCGTTCTTCTCGCCAAGATCGACGCCCGGGATTGCAACGAAAGCGACGCCCTCCTGTTCGGTGTTGACGGCGACTGCGCATTGCGAGCCGGGACGTCAACATCCCTCCTGTCCGGCGTTGGCGGCCTCGATCGTGGCGATCCCGCCGAGCGCCAGCTCCTTGGTCAGCCGGTCCTGCAATGGGGTGGATGGAGCATGCACGCGTCGTCTTTTCTCATCCCGGCGGAGAATCGATTTCGATTCACACAGTAAAGCAAAATACCTATGAACGGACTACTATGGGGGAAACCCGCCCACGGCGCGCCCGGTGCCTAAAAAAATCTCGTGGTTCGCCGGGAATGCGCCTTTGCGCGATAGTCCGGTTGCGCGAGTCCATGCACGCTCTCATCTCAAACCGCAAGTCGCATCCTCTCGAATCCGGCGTCGAGATCCGCCTTCAGATCCTCGATGTCTTCGAGGCCGACCGAAAAGCGCAAAGCGGGACCCGGCGGATTCCACGTCGTCGCGCTGCGATAACTCCGGCAATCGAAGGGAATGACAAGGCTCTCGAAGCCGCCCCATGAATAGCCCATGCCAAACAGTTTTAGGCCGTCGAGCATGGCGGCGAGCGCGGCCCGTGAGCAGGGCGCAAGAAGCACCGAGAAAAGCCCCGACGAGCCGAGAAAATCGCGCTTCCAAAAGGCGTGTCCCGGGCAGGAGGGAAGCGCTGGATGCAGGACTTGGACGACTTCTTTCCGGGCGGCGAGCCAGCGGGCGAGATCGAGCGCTTGACGCTCGGCCTCCCGCAGCCGGAGGTCGAGCGTACGCAGCCCGCGCAAACTCAAGAAAACGTCCTCCGGACCGGCGCACATCGCAAAGGCGTCGAAGGTGGCCCTCAGTCTTGGAAACCATTCCGCGTTGGCGGACACGAGCCCGATCAGAAGATCGGAATGGCCGGAGAGATATTTTGTGCCGGCTTCGACCGCCATATCCGCGCCCCGCGCATGCGGCGGAAAGAACAAGGGTGTCGCCCAGGTGTTGTCGAGAATCGTGCAAATGCCCTTGGACCGGGCGAGCGCGGCGATCGCCGGGACATCCTGGATTTCGAAGCTCTGCGAACCGGGGATCTCGAGGAAGATCACGCTTGTGTTTGGCCGGATCAAGGATTCGATCGCGGCGCCGGGCGCGGGATCGTAATAGGTTGTCTCGACCCCCATGCGGGCCAAAATTGTCTCGCAGAAGACGCGCGACGGACGATAGACCGCGTCGGTCACGAGAATATGATCGCCAGACTTGACGGCGGCGAGCAGGGCGAGCGTGATCGCGGCAAGGCCCGAAGGCGCAAGCACCGCTCCGGCGGCGCCGGACAGTTCCGTCCACGCGCTCTCCAGCGCCGCCGTTGTCGGCGTTCCCTGGGTGGCGTAGGAGAACGGCGCCTTGCGCGCCGAAAAATCCTCCAGAGTCGGAAACAGCACGGTCGAGCCGCGATAGACCGGGGTGTTGACGAAGCCGTGTTGTTCGCTGGGGCGGCGCCCGGCGTGGATCAGTTTCGTGCGGTTCTTCAAAGGGATGCGGTCTTGCGGCGTGGTCTCGGTCATAGGTGCGTCCAGTCATATTTGGGCCGCGAAATGCGATTTTGATCCGCGCTTCGTCGAGGCGGGGATTGAAACGCGGTCCGCGCGGTTGCAATGTCCGCCACCCGGCCGGTTTCGTCCAGTGCCTCCCATGCGCGGCATATGCCCGTGTCACGCGCCGCCCGGCTTCATGCCGATCGTTCCGGAAGGTTTTCTTATGCTCAGTTCGGTTGGTTGTTCGCGCCCATGCTCGGGGATGACGGCCTTGACCCGATCGGCGAAGTTTTTTGGGTGTCTCCCGCGCCGCGGACGGCGGGGTCGACAAGCGCGGGAACCCGAGCCAGGGCAGCTTCGCGCCGGCGCCGCGCTCGGCCAAGGTTACATTGAACCGCGGTTTGATCACGCAGACCAGATCCGGCGCCAGCGCACTTCGCCATCCACGGCAAGGCGAACCAGCTCCGCTCCTGCCGCCTCCCGATGTGGAGCGAGCGATGGTTTCGGTCCAGCGGCCATGCGGTTGCGGAGCCCGGCGATGCCTTCGGACCCCGCGCCGCGCCATTTCTGGCCCGGCTGCCCTCTCGTTGCAAAAAGCGCCCGTTTCAGGTTCTTGCACGTGGCAGCGTTAACGATGTTTCCAAATGCTTGCGGCCTTAGAGTTTGAATCCTAGCGTTCCGGTTGTAAAGTAACCTTTGGTTAACGGTTCCGCGGGGGCGGCTCCCGTGCGTATACGCGCCAAGCCTTGACCCCTCGCGAGAGAGTTTGTAAGAGGCATTCGATGGCGAGCTCCAACAAGGCACAAGACCCCGCGACGGCGGCGCTTTTGGCCATTGAAGAGGCGTTGAATCTTCCCGCCGCCGGCCAAAGCGCGGGACCGGCCGAACCAAATCCCATCGGCGCAACCAGCGCGGACAAGGCGAAGGAGCGCGTGTTTCGCGAGCGCGAAGCCGCAACGCCGCACGCCGGCCCTTCGAGGCCGCCGCGTGATGCCGCGCGGCCGCTGGAGCCAAGGCCGGGGGCAATCGATGACGATCGATTATCCGGTCCTGCGCGCGCGAACTCCGCCACGTCAGACCCGCAAATCCAGGAGCGGTCCGGCGCGGCCGCGCCGCGGATGCTGCCGGCCAACGATGATCGCCAATCCGCCGGCGAGATTCTCCGCGCGTTTCAGACCCGCTCCAACAGAATTCCGGCAGCCCTCGTCATAGCCTGCCCAGTTTTGTGGGTCATCCTGATCCTTGGCTACTTTATTGCGACCCGCGCGGTCCTTTTCGATCTCCCGGCGGGAGCCCTGCTACCCCAGGCAACACTTTATTTGATGACCATAGTCGGCCCCGTCATCTTCTTCTTGGTGACAGTGGCGTTGCTTCGCCGGGGTCAGGAGATGCGGCTTGCCGCCCGTTCGATGACCGAGGTCGCGGTCCGCCTGACCGAGCCCGAAACCATTGCCACCGGGCAAATGGTCACGTTATCCCAAGCAATCCGCCGCGAGGTCGCTTCGATGGGCGACGGCATCGAACGCGCGCTCGCAAGAGCGAGCGAACTCGAAACTTTGGTCAGGTCCGAAGTCTCCAATCTGGAACGATCCTACTCGGACAATGAGCGCCGCGTCCATTCCCTGGTCGACGAATTAGCCTCCGAGCGGGAATCCATTCTGACCAACGCCGATCGTGTGCGGGGCGCGATCGCCCTGGCGCACGATAACCTTTCCCGCGATCTAGCTGGGGCCTCTTCGCGTTTCGCGGAAAGTGTTGGAGAAGCCGCCGGCCGTGTCACCGCCTCGCTTAACTCCAAAGGCGAGGAAATCAAAACGGCGCTCGTCCGCGGCCGGGACGATCTCGTCGATCAATTGTCGTCACATGGGAATGATCTCATCAAGCGGCTGACCCAAACTGGACAGGACGCCACGGCCAGTCTCGCGGGGGCGAGCGATGGCATCGCGCGGACGCTTGCCGATCGCTTGGCGGAATTGAACGACAGGTTTAAGACCGCCACGGAGACTCTCGCCGCCGATTTGGAAATTCGCGGCGACGCCCTCGCCCAACGGGTCGACGCGACCGGCGCGCGGATTGCCGACAAGATCTTTTCGCGCGGTGAAGATCTCGCGGTGCGCTTGGCCGAGACCAGCGATCGTTTGCATGATGTCGTCGCGGTGCAAGGCAATGCGCTGCACGATAATTTGGCCGGGATGAGCGAACGCATCGCGGGCCTTATCTCAGACCGCACCGGCGAAGCGCGACATTCATTCGAACACGTGACCCAGACTCTTGCGACGCTTTTTGATGAAAGTCATACAACTCTTCAGACGCAGTTCGAACAGCACGGCGGCGAACTTCATCGACGCTTCGCCACGACCGCCGATGCGACGGCCGCCGCCCTGACGAGCCATACCGAAGCGTTGCACCAGCGGGTCGCCACGACGGTCGCGGACACGCTCGCCGCGTTGACGAGCCATTCCCGGCAATTGCATGACCATTTGGCGTCCACGGCGCGCGACACGGTCGGGATTTTCACCAGCCATATAGGTACGCTGAATGATCGTCTCGCCGCGACGCGAAACGAAACTTTTACAGCCTTGACGGATCACTCCGAGCAGATGAGCGAACGTTTGGAATCGACGGCGCGGACCACGGTTGCCGTGCTCACCAGCCAAACCGGAGCGCTGCATGCGCGGCTCGCCGCGGCGAGCACCGAGACTCTTAACCATTGGGAGGAGATGGGCGGACGTCTGGAATTGACCGCGCAGCGTTCCGTTGCCGCGCTCACCAGCCATACCGAAGCGCTCCACGCCCGCCTGAACTCGACCGTCGGCGAGACGCTCGGGGCGTTGTCGCGCCATTCGGACGCGATGAGCGAACAGCTCGAAACAACCGCGCAGCGCTCGGCGACGGCATTTACGAACCAGACCGAAGCGCTCCACGCCCGCCTGAACTCGACCGTCGGCGAGACACTCGGGGCGTTGTCGCGCCATTCGGACGCGATGAGCGAGCTGCTCGAAACAACCGCGCAGCGTTCGGTGACGGCATTTACGAACCAGACCGAGGCGCTCCACGCGCGCCTGGAATCGGGCGCGACCCATTCGGCGGCAGTCCTCGCCAGCCATACCGAAACATTGCAATCGCGTCTGGCTGCGACCGTCGGCGAGACGCTCGGGGCCTTGACCGGATATTCCGAACAAATTGGCGAGCGGTTGGAGACGGCCGCGCAGCACTCCGCCGCGGCTTATGCAAACCACGCCGAAAGCCTACATGAACGGCTCGCCGCCACGCTCGACGAAACGTTTGGCGCTCTCACGAGCCATGCGGATGAGATGAGCGAACATTTGGCGGAGGCCGCGCGTGGAGCGGTCGCGGCGTTCGCGGATCACACAGGAGCACTGCGCGAGAATTTCGACGCGACCGCGCAACAGGCGATCGCTTCGATCGGCTATCAAGCCAACGATCTCAACGATCGCTTCGCGGAAACCGCAAATGAGGCGATCAATGCGATCGCGACCCATGGCGACCGGGTCAACGAAGCGCTCGCGGGCCGTTTGTCGATGTTCGAGGAAACCGTTATCGGACAAGGCGGGGCGATCGCCAACAGCATCGACGAGCATGCCGAACGGTTTACCGCGACTCTTGCCGATCGCCTGGGTTCGATCGAGACCACGCTCACCTTGCACGGGGGCGACCTAAACGACAAGCTTGGCAAGCGTGCACAGGAGGCCGCCGCGGCGCTGGAGGCGCATATCGAAGCCTTCGAATCGCGAATTGCCGTCAAGGCCGAGGAGGTTGGCCAGACGCTCGAGAAGCTCGTCTCCCGGGTCAATCTAGGACTCGATTCACGCGCGCAAACGCTCAGCGAGATTTTGACAGGCAGAGCCCTCGATATAGCGAAAGCGCTTGGCGAAGGCGGCGACAATGTGATCCGCGCGCTCGATGAAAAGGCTCAGGAAATCAGTACGGCCATGGCGGCTCGCTCGGCCGCCATCGCCGAGACTCTGGACGGCGGAGTCGCGCACTTCGAGGAACGCGTCGTCGGCCGTCTTGTGGCGGTTTCCGGAGACCTTGACGCGGCGGGCCGCGCCGTCGCCGAAACTCTTTCGTCCAGGACGCGAGAGATCGATCAAACTCTCGGTCTTCATGCCGGCAACATCAACGCGGCGCTGGATCGCGAAGCAGGTCACCTTGGGCAAGTGCTCGCGGGGCGCGCCGAGGAAATCCGCGACACCATCGCACAGGCGGTCAAGGATCTCGACACAACACTCGCCGGGCGCGCCGGAGAGATCGGCGACGGCCTCGTCCAGCGCATCAATGAAATTAGCATGGCTTTGGCGGGCCGCCTCGGCGAACTCGAAGGCGCGCTCGGGGAGCGCGGTCAAGCGCTACAGCGAGCATTGGCGGCCCGCGCGGGCGATTTGCGCGAGCTATTCGATACCCGCGGTGAGCACCTGGTCGAAGCTCTGTCCGCTCGCGGCAACCAGATTGCTCAGGAGATGACAAGCCTCGGCGAAATCGTCACCCAAACGATCGAGGGCCGTGGAACCGCCATCGTGCAGCACCTCGGAGAGAAGCAAACCGAACTCACGGCAGCGATCGAGCATTCGTCGGCGCATTTGCGCGCGGCGATCGAAACCGGCGCCGCCGCGTCGATTAGCGCCCTCGTCGATACGAATGAACAATTGCGGGCCGGGATGACCGAAGTGATCGATCGCCTTGTCAACAGCAGCGCGGGATTGCAAAGGGCGATTAGCGCGACCGGCGCCGATTTCGCGGCGGCGGAGCATTCGCTGAGCGAACGCATGGACTATTTCCGCTCCATATTCACCAACGTCGCCGGAGAGATCAATCAACTCAGCCGATCCACGCGGGCCGCGCTCGACGAAGCAAGCAGCCTTGCTGAAACGATCGCACGTCACAAAAAGAGCTTGGCGAGTTCCGCGGGCGATCTCTCCCGCGAGCAAGGCGACCTCGATCAAATGCTCACGGCGCGGCGCAACTCACTCGAATCGCTCGTCAACAGCATCAAGGTGCGTCGCGAAGACTTGGAAGGCCTGATGCATTCCTTCGCGGAGCGTATCGAGGACTCGTTTGAAAAAGCCGCGACGCGCGCGCGCGACATCGACGCCTTCCTGACCGAATCCTCGCAATCCACCGGCGGAATGATCGACCGGCAATTCGCCGGCATTCGCGCCAATATAGAGCGAGAGCGCGAAAGCACGGCGGCGGCGATGCGCGCTGCCTGCGAGCAGGCCAATGCGGAGCTTGCAGGCATTTTCGGGCAAACCACGGAGCGTTTCCAATCCGCGGCGGCGGAGCTCCGCGATATGTCGCGCGAGATCCAGCGTGAACTCGAAACGACCCGCGAAGCCTTGCGCCGTGGCGCCGCCGATTTGCCGCAGGAGACGGCGCAGCAGGCGGCTGCCATGCGGCGTGCCGTCGCCGATCAGATCAAGGCGCTCGACGAGTTGAGCGAGATCGTGACTCGATCCGGCCGCGCATACGACGTTTCTCAGCCGGCTCCGGTCAATGCCGAACGCGCCGCCCAGCCGGTACCGCCCCGGCGCGTGGAATCAGCTCGTGCGGCGGAACCGCCGCGCGCTCCGGAATCCCTTCGCCCGGAGACGCAAAGGCCGCGCACCGATGCCCGGCCGGCCAACTCTAAAACTTCCGAACGCGGCGGCGGCTGGATCTCGGATCTTCTCGCGCGCGCGGACAGCGAGGAACCTCCGGTTTCCCCCAACCCCGCCAAACCCACGCAACCGGCGCAACGGTTGGAAACGATTTCTCTCGATGTCGCGCGGATGATCGATCATGCCGCCGCCGCAGATGCCTGGGACCGCTATCGCCGCGGCGAAACCAATGCCTTCTCGCGGCGGATCTATGTCGGCCGCGGTCCCCAGACATTCGACGAAATCTGTCGGCGCTACCGGCTCGATCCAGAGTTCCACGCCACGGTCGATCGTTACGTGCGGGAGTTCGAACGGCTCCTGGCCGAACTCGGCCAGGATGAGGCAAGCGAGGCCGTCGCCAAGACATATCTTTTGTCGGAGACCGGCAAGGTTTACACCCTGCTCGCCCATGCGGCGGGCAAACTGAACTGAATCGCGCGCGCGTCCCGATCACATGGACTCATTTGATCGAAAAGGACACAGCGCGAACATGCTCTACGATTGCAAAATCCGCTGCGATGTCCGCTTTCGCGGAGGAACTCCGCTTTTTTTGGTTTCGGACTCTCCCGGTGAGAGCGCGGTGCCAGCCGGCCTGTAAGCCGGGTTTTGTATGGCGCGCGGGTTTCGCGCGCGCGATGGCCATTCCTCTGGGACGGCCGTTGCCGGCCGCCTCGAGCAACCAACCCAGGCAACGATCCGGAGACGGATCCAAGGATTCCTCAGCCGAGAAACGCCTTGCGTCGCCCCTATTCGGTTTTGCTCCCGGTGGGGCTTGCCATGCCGCTCATGTTGCCATGCGCGCGGTGCGCTCTTACCGCACCGTTTCACCCTTGCCTTGCGGCGGTTTGTTTTCTGTGGCGCTTTC